>JBMYXW010000043.1:0-10751 GCA_049608825.1 Chitinophagales bacterium | reverse complement strand
CTTAGAAAGCAGATCCGTTTTGCTTTTCTGTATCAGCTTTGCTCCCCAGCATTAATAAACCACTAAAGTTTTGAACTTCTACCTCTGTTATATATTTTTTTGTACCCGATTCAGCATCTTCCCAAGATCGAGTTTTTAGCTTTCCTTCAATAAAAATCTGTTTACCTTTTTTCAAATATTTTTCTGCAACGTCTGCTAATTTTCCCCACATTATAATGTTGTGCCATTCGGTTTCTTCTACCTTTTCACCATTAGGGGTAGAATAGTTATAAGATGTTGCTAATGAAAATTTTGCCTTTACTGCACCGCCTTCAAATCTACGAATTTCAGGATCTTGTCCCAAACGTCCGATTAACTGAATTTTGTTTAAACTTGCCATATCGAATTTATATTAGATGATTTTTGTTAGTAGGTGGGATTTAGAAGTTTTTTAAACACTTAAATATAACACTATATAAGTTTTCTTCAAAGCTATATTGTGTAATTTTTTATTGAAGAAAAACAAGTACAATTTTTGGTTAACTAAAATAGTTTTTCACTAAAATAGACAACACCAGAACATTTATTTTAGCTAAAAAGTTCCTTCAACAATATAGGGGTTATTGTTATTTGCTAAATTGTTTACACAAAAAAACTTCCTCCCTAAGTAACGCTTAAAAAATAGTGGGCAAACGAGATTTTTTAGTGAATTGGCAAAATCACTCCTCTGATTTCACTACCCAAGTCTCAACCCCTTCTCCTTCTGCAAATTCCTTCAATAAGTTTACCGTCTCTTGCATCCAATACTTCAAATCGCTTGAACCTGAATAGTCAATCAAAACCATCAAAAAACGTTGTGTATCTGGACGAACCATTGTCCGAACAGAATCACTTGTGGGCGTACCAAATGCTCCTTTTGTATCTCGAAAAGTGGGCAATTTGTGGATATTGAATTGACCTTTACCAATAGCTTCGTAGGGTTCATTCAATTCTCCAATTCCAAAAACTGCCTCGCCTTCAATTTTATCCGCATCATAGCCACCAATAGAATAACCCGATTGCATGGAGACAAGATTGAGGAGGTCGACTACATTGTTGATTTGATAGAGCCCCTTGCCTTTGACTACTCGGCGAAGCAATGCTTCTGCTGAAAGTCGGTAACGGCTCGGATCTTGACCCAGTTTTTTGTAGGCAGTTCGGGAGTTGGCAATGTTGGGAAGGTCTTTGACGTCAGCCGTTTGGAGCTTAGAAGAAATATCGGTTGTGGCTGCTTCAATAAGTTGGTTGAGTTTTGGATAGTCTTGAAGAATGGTGACTTTGCTTTGGATGCAGCCGAGATGGATGTTGGGGCAATGTTGGAGAAGTTCGGAGGAAATGGTTATCATTATAGTGTTGATTTTATGTTTCGTTTTTTTAGTTGGTGATTGTTTTTTGGGACAAAAAAAAGCGAAAATAAGGATTTTAAAATGAATTTGTCCATGAAATTTTCCCCGTACTCAGCATCTGCGATGATTACTGACCCCGTTGATATTTTTCTTCAATAACCTTTCGGTATTTCCGCATTTTGCGGTTACGGATGGCTTTTGCACTCAATTTGGAAGTCAAAAAAGAAATGGGATTCATCAACGATGGAGGCGGAATTTTGACAGGGCCGACTTGCTGGTGTATGCCACTCATTTGGACAGGTCGGGTAACTTCGTCCGCAGTTTTTGGGCTGAGAAATTCGATTTTGAAGTCTTCACGGCTCGGATAAGGATACACTTCTACGACATCAAGTGTCACTTCATTGCTGTAAAGCGGAATCACCATTTCATACGTTTTCTCTGCCAAATCAGTAGGAACGGTTACTCTTGCATTAACATAACTCAAATGTGTCACCACCAAATTACTACCTACTTTTACTTCCAATGAAAAACCGCCATTTGCGTCCGTAGTTGTGCCACTGCCATCTTTGCGGAGGATGTGGACACTGGGAATGGGTGTTCGATTACTGCCATTGACCACTGTTCCTGAAAGGGTGATTGTTGGAGAGTAGCCTGTTTGGGCCAAGGAGGAAAGGGAAAGAAAGCAAAATAAGAATAGTAGGATTAGGCAATGGTTGGTGATTCGTTGGGTCATACTTGAATTTAGTTTGTTTTGTACTTCAATAACGCTTAAATTGGACAAAACGTTGCTGAAAATAGGAACTCAATTCACCCTCTCCACCTTCACTTCATCCTTGATAACTACCACTGTCCAAGCCTGTAAATCGGTCAAATCTTTCAGCTTATCGGAATCTTGAATATAGTTGAGTAGTTGTTTTTTGGAAGCTTTTTGAGTAGGCTTTAATTTTTTAGCATCTTCTTTTTTCAAGTATTTCAGTTCAAAAACGTATTGGTGGTTGATAGGTATATTGGGGCGTTTGAAAAAAGTCAAGTCCAAATAACCTGCGGGCGTTTCAGGTTCGCTGTCCACATAATAGGCATCGGTGAGCATCATTTGTGCCATCATAATAACCTTGATGTATTTCTCATCAAATCTTTGGTAATCTCTATTGGCTAAGTGGTGTAAAGAGATGTGAATCAGTTCAAAAAATGGATGTGGATTTCCCTTCAATGCCATTTCTTCTACTGCATCTTGGATTTGGTCGGTTTGCAGCTGGAATTGGTTTTTGGTTTGCAGCAATTGCCAAAAATAGGTGACATAGATTTCTTGAATCGCATAATTGGGTACTCTAAATGTTACCCTTTTTGCCCACTGCGATTCGATGGTCAAAAAACCTTGATAAAACAAAAGACTCAAAAAATCGCTTTGGTCAAAGAATTTTTCAAAACTAAATTCTTGAGTGATGCTTCCTTTCACAAGTTCTCCTTGAGCGATTCTCCGCAAGGTCTTGAAGTTTTCTTCGGGTGTTTCTACGCTCAACAATCGTCTGACTTTTTTGTAATCACTCGAAATATTGATGTCCAACATAGTTGTCGGCATTTCCTCAAATGCTTGGTAATGTTTTAGGAAATACAATGCCATATTGGGGTTGAAGATAAAGTTGGGAGCTTTGAAGTGAAATTTGTAGCCATCGTACCAAGCCTTCATAATGGGTAGTAGTTGGTCTGCTTTTTCGGCTTGTTGCGGAATGGCTAACTCAAAAAGTTCTCGTACTTTTGGTTCCGTAAAACCCATCATTTCAACAAATCGCAAATCCAACGATAGGTTTGTGGCAATATTGAAGCCGCTCGTCATACTGTCTAATGTAATGGGTGTAATTCCTGTTGAAAAGAAACGGTCAACGATTCCCAAAGCAGTTCCTTCTTTGATGGCTTCATAGAATTTTCGCACAAAGCCTTCTGCTCCTACTACTTTTTTGAATTCTTCCAACCGAAAAGCAATCAATTGATTGGCGAAATGGTCGTATTCATCCACCATGATGTATAACTTATGAGTTGGAGCTTTTTGTTTTATCAGAATAATCAGAGAAGACATCAAAAATGCAGGATAGTTCATTTTATTGATTTCTGCTGCTTCTTTGAGGGTAAAAAACTGAGGATAAGCACCACAAAATTCAATAATACTATCTCTTACTTTTTTCAAGAATCCATTTAGTGTACTTTCTTTGGAAGATGTGTCTATTTGTGTAAATTCAAATTTAATAACCAAGTATTTGTTGGCTAATGGGCTAGGGTTTTGTCCAATATAGAGGTTTCCAAATAGTTCTTTAAATTTGTCTTTGTATTCCAAACCATAATAATGATGAAGGAGAGAAACAAAAAGACTTTTGCCAAATTTGCGAGGACGTAAGTAAAAAAGATACCTATCAGGAAGGCTTTCCAATTTTTCGATGTAATTGGTTTTGTCAACATAGTGATAACCGTAATTGATTAAATCCTCAAAATTGCTAACACCGTAGGGAAGTCGTATTGGAGTAT
This sequence comes from Chitinophagales bacterium, assembly GCA_049608825.1. Lineage (GTDB taxonomy): Bacteria > Bacteroidota > Bacteroidia > Chitinophagales > UBA2359 > JAUHXA01. Next base: position 6,870 of record JBMYXW010000043.1, on the reverse strand, counting down.
TCATTTATTTACTTTTCTTTTTGGAAAGATACAACATTCTAACAAGAAAATGCTCAGAATGATTCAACCATTCAGTAAGATTATTCCTGAAAATATACCCGTTTCACCCGTCCACTCACACCCGTCAAAACCTCATACGAAATCGTTTCCAACCATTCTGCTACTTGTTGAACAGGCAAATGTTCTCCAAACACCTCTACTTCATCTCCAGCTTTGACCCCTTCAATGTGCGTCACATCGAGCATCGTCATATCCATACAAACGTTACCCACAATTGGCGCAAGTTTTCCACATATCCACATTTTGCCCCTTCCATTGCTCAGTCTTCGTTGCAAACCATCTCCATATCCAATATTGACCGTTGCAATTTTGCTCGTTTTAGAAAGCTGCCCTTTTCGGGCATAGCCCACTGTTTCGGAGGGTGGGACTTCCTTGATTTGTGAAATATAGGTTTTCAAAGCACTAACACATTGAAGTTGAGACTGTAAAATATTTGCTCCGTCAATTCCATACAATCCCAAGCCCAAACGAACCATATCCTTATGACAATCAGGGAATCGAATGATTCCCGTAGAATTAAGAATATGGCGAATAGGCGGTTTTGCAAAAAACAGGTTTTCTTGCAGGTAATTGTGCATAACTTTATAGCGACGCATTTGTTCCCGACTAAATCCATCGTGTTGGGCTTCATCACTTGCCGACAAATGCGACAAAATGGAAACGACTTCAAACTGTGGATTGTGTTGGAGGTGTTGAATCAAATCTGGTAACTCGGATTCTTCAAAACCCAAACGGTTCATTCCTGTCTCCAATTTGAGGTGAATCGAAATCGGAAATTCCACACTGACCGAAGTATGCTGCAAATGTTCGTCCAACTGCTGCAATTGCCAAAGACTGTAAATTTCGGGTTCGATGTCGTATTGAAGTAAGGCATCAAAACTGCTCGGTGAAGGATTCAACACCATAATGGGCAGGGTGATTCCCGCTTTTCGCAAAGCCACTCCTTCATCCGTATAAGCCACGCCCAAATAATCAACTTGATAGTATTGCAGCAAATTTGCTACTTCAAAACTGCCGCTACCATAAGACAATGCTTTGACCATCACCATCATTTTGGTGTTCTTTTGCAGCAATTGTCGATACACCTTCAAGTTGTGGACAATCGCATTGAGGTTAATTTCCAAAACGGTACTGTGTGCTTTTTGCGAAAGCCGATTGGCGATTTTTTCAAAAGCAAAAGTACGTGCACCTTTCACCAGAATGCTTTCGTCTCTAAAAGTTGGTGTTTGCTGCAAAAATGCTTTTGTAGTAGGGAAAAATTTGGTTTCCATTCCTTCAAAAAATGCTCGAAAAGTGGTTATTTTTTCTCCAATTCCGACTAATCGTTGTATGTTTTTTTGCTGCAATAATTGAGCAACTTGCCTGTAAAGTTTTTGGTGATTTTGTCCACTTTGAAGAATATCCGAAAGAATGACAGTGTGTTTGGGATGTTGCCTTTGCTGTTTCAAAAAGTCCAAGGCGATGCCCAAAGAATGTAAATCGTTGTTGTAACTGTCGTTGATAATCGAACAATTATTATTGCCTTGCTTCAATTCGAGCCGCATAGCTATGGGCGAAAGCTGTAACATTTTGGCTGTAATATTTTCACCAGAATCATTGAAGTAAAGCAGTAAAAGCCAACAGTGAATAGCATTTTCGATGGAAGCCTCATCGGTGAAAGGGATTTGGATTTGGTGGGCTTGGTTTTGATATTGAGCTTCAATGTGGGTAAATGTGGACTTTTTGTGGATAAGTGTGATTTTGAGGGTGGGTTTTGGAGCTTGTGGTGATTTTTTGGAGGGACGCGATTTTGACCAAGTGAGGGTTTTTACTTTCTCATGTATGGGCTTTACATCCCCCCTGCCCCCTTCAAAGGGGAAGTTATTGCATAAATTCCCCCTTTGAAGGGGGCTAGGGAGATGTTTTTTGGCTGGGAGGAGGACTTCACGTCTAAAAGGTTGGATATATTCATGCACCTCCTCATAATCCCTACAATAAATCAACACGTCCACCCCTCGAAATAATTCCAATTTCTCCCTCACCTTCTGCCCATCACTCTCAAAACCCTTACTATGCGCTGCTCCAATATTGGTAAAAATGCCAATTGTAGGCTGAATAATCTTCTCCAATTTTTCCATTTCCCCGACTTCCGAAATCCCTGCTTCAAAAAACCCCAAATTGTGTTGATCAGTCATTTGCCAAACCGAAAGAGGAACACCGATTTGTGAATTGTAGCTTTTGGGGCTGCGGACGATGTGGAAATCTTGCCATAAAAGTTGATACAACCATTCTTTGACCACCGTTTTGCCATTGCTGCCTGTGATGCCGATGATGGGATACGTAAAATTACTTCGATGTTCAGCTGCCAAATTTTGCAGGGCTTCAATGGTGTTGGGAACTAAAATGAAATTGGCTTCGGGATAATCCGTTATTTGCCAATTATTTCGGCTAATGATAAAATTCCGAACCCCTTTTTGATAAGCGGCTGCAATGAAATGGTGTCCATTTCTGCTACTACTTTTTATAGCAAAAAAGAGGGCATTTTTTGGGAAGGTGATTTTACGGCTGTCGAATAGGAGGTGTTGGATGTCAGTGTTTTGGACGGATTGAAGGAGTGTGCCATTGACGGCTTTGGTGATGCGGGAAATTTTCATGGTTTACCTACTTGCATTCGTCTTTTTCTTCTTTTTATCCTTATCCAAAAGTGTTTCCACTTCAATACATTCCGTAGCCTCTAAAGCCTTAGAACGAGGGTGGCGAGAATAACCAAGAGCCTTCACACCATTGCTTTCTAGGTGATGGAGGAGGTATTCCATATCAGCATATTCGGCAGGGTCGTAGCCCTCTTTGAAGTTATAGCCAAAAGATTTTCCGAGGGCTTGCCAGAAAAAGGCACTCACAGGGTTTTTGAATTCTTTCAATAAATCGTAAAAGCGTTCGTCTGAACCTCGTTCAATTAACTTGACGAGAACTTTGCCTTGTGAAGTAGTTAATTTCTTCAATTCAGTTTTGAAGTCCTCTTTCATCTCTTTTTCCAACTCCTTCAAGTACTTACGTTTCTCTTTTTTGCGCTTAGATTCTTCGGTGACTCTTTCGATTTCTCCAATCAAAGTCAGCGCACGTTGGGCATAAGGATAGACCTTGATGATATTGTATTTTAGTTTTCGATAGGCTTTTTTCTCTTCGGCAGTCATCAACTTGGCAGAAGCAACCTGAACCGTATCTAAGCGATACAGAGGAATTGTGCCTGTATTGGTCTGTTTAAGTTCCAAAATATTGAGATCGTCAATGTGTTTGTTATAAAGCGTGTCCTGTGCGAAGCTATTGAAGGAAAACGCAAATAGCAAAAGGAGGGAAAGGACTGTTTTTAAAGGATGAATTTTCAAATTATTTATTGTTATTGTGTTCATTTTTTACTGTATTTAATCAATCAAAACCAATGGATGTATTCCATAGGCTTCTATGTTTTGATAGGAGATTAGAGCAGAGGTTTATTCTGGGGGGTTGGCTTGATGGTGTTTCATTCAAGTTTAGACTTGAGTATATTAAGAATACAAAAATAATACAAGCTTTCCAACTTGGTTAACGATTTTAACAAAAATAAATTGTTTTCTCTATTACCACCAAACGGTATTCCATTCAAAATTCTCCATTCAACTATTCAAAATTAATACGAGAGCATCAGATTAATACAGAATAATAGTTTTTGAAGTCTTTTGAAACAACGGTAGTCTTCGAGACTACCGTTGTTTATATCGTAATCAATCAAATTTTTCAGCATTCCCTACAAACAGTATTCCATTCAAAATTCTCCATTTAATCATTCAAAATTGAATCACTGAAACAAATTGGTATAGACTTCTTGTACATTGCTTACTTGAATCAATTTGATGTCGTATTTCTCTGGATTCAAACCCTTGTTACTCGAAGAAATAAACATTTTTTTGAAGCCCAATTTGTCGGCTTCCAATATGCGTTGTTCAATTCGATTGACGCTCCGAACTTCTCCCGAAAGCCCAACTTCACCTGCAAAACACACATTACTTGGCACAGTCACATCTTCAAAAGAGGACAATAGAGCGCAAATAACTGCCAAGTCAATTGCAGGGTCTTCGACTTTGAGACCACCTGTGATGTTGGTAAATACATCTTTGTCGCCAAATCGAAAACCGCATTTTTTCTCCAATACAGCCAATAGCATATTCAGTCGTCGACTGTCAAAACCCGTAGCCGAACGCTGCGGTGTACCATAAGCAGAACGGCTCACCAATGCCTGTGTTTCAATCAACAAAGGCCTCATTCCTTCAATCGTTGCGGCAATACATATACCACTCAATTCATCACTGTTTTCGGAAATCAACAATTCGGATGGGTTGGTGACTTGCCTTAATCCATCGTGTAACATTTCGTAAATGCCCAATTCGGCGGTCGAGCCAAAACGGTTCTTTTTGGTACGAAGCAGTCGGTAGGCATAGTGGTGTTGTCCTTCAAATTGAAGCACTGTATCGACCATGTGTTCTAAGACTTTGGGACCTGCAATATTGCCCTCTTTGGTGATGTGTCCGATGAGAAAAACAGGTGTGTGGGTTTCTTTGGCAAACCGCTGCAATTCTCCCGCACATTCTCTAATCTGTGACACACTGCCTGCGGTGGATTCCATTGCAGGGGAATAGAGGGTTTGGATAGAGTCGATGACGCAAAGGTCGGGGCGATTCGATTTGAGTTGTTTGAAGATATTGTAGAGGTTGGTTTCGGTGAGAATCAAACAGTCTTTGTTTTTGACTCCGATTCTATCTGCCCGCATTTTGATTTGAGCAGCACTTTCCTCACCACTCACATAAAGGATTTTTACGTCTTTGAGGTGAACCGCTATTTGGAGCATCAAAGTGGATTTACCAATGCCTGGTTCGCCTCCCAGTAAGATAATTGCTCCAGGCACAATACCACCTCCCAGTACCCGATTGAGTTCGTGGTCGTCGCTTACTATCCGTTGTTCTTGAACGCTTTCGATGGCATCAATGCTGACGGCACTTGCCAACTGATGCTTGTTGATGTCTGCTAATTTGGTATTCTTCGTGCTGACTTTGGGTTCTACGACTTCTTCTACATAAGTATTCCATTCTCCACAGGTGAAGCACTTCCCCATTGATTTAGGAGATTTTGCACCACAACTTTGACAGGTGTATTGAGTTTTTACTTTAGCCATATTTGATTTTTTGAAGAGAGTTTTTTTGAAAACAAATGTACGATGCTTTTAGCTTAGGGTTGCGAATAAAATAACCTTCTGATTTAGACTTTTGTTTTTTGCTTTAAAAATTTCCTATCGTAATGAAAATTAAGATCCTTCAATAAATAAACTACAAAAGTATTTCTCTCAAATTTGGAACTTGATTTCTTTGTACAGAAATGATTTTAAAAACGCACTAAATATTGCTTTTCCTTGAACTACTGTGACTATTCAAGCGTTTAGTCGTCTAATTAGAAGTCTTTAAGACATTTATTCAATTCTTAAACATTAAAATTAACACAAGAATGTTAGACCAGATTATCAACTTAGTGAAAGAACAAGGTACAGAATATTTCAAAAAACAAACAAATGTACCTGATGAACAAGCAGAGCAAGCAGCCGAAACAGCAGGCGAATCTATTTTTGAAGGTTTGAAAGAACAGGTTTTATCGGGTAATTTTGAAGGAGTTAAGGATTTGTTGTCTGGAAATAGTAACATGGATAGCGGCAATCCAATCGTTAAACAAATTATGGACATGTTCAGTTCCAAATTGAGCAATCAATCTGGCGTAACGGCGGAAACAGCTGAGACGGCTTCTGAAGGGGGAATCCCTGCTTTGTTACAATCTGTGATTGCCAAGTTTACATCAAAAGATAGCGCCGACAGTGATTTTGATGTTGCAGAGTTGGCGAAGTCGGTAATGGGCGATAAAATTGAAGATACTGTGGAGGATTTGAAGGAAAGCATTGGCGGAATGTTGGGGGGATTTTTTGGTAAAAAATAAGAGGGAATTCAAATTCAAGTATCAACTTCAAACTCAAAAATAACTTGTAATTCAATTGTTTAAAGTTTAGGATTGGTTTTTGAATTTTATTGAAGGACTTAGTATATTTGCTCAGAAATTTTAAACCTATTTTTATTAATCACAAGGAAGTTTGAAACAATTCAACTTCCTTTATTCAAAAAGTACTCATAATTATGGCTTATAAAATCACAGATATTGAAGGTATTGGTCCTGTAATGGCAGAAAAATTGGCATTGGCTGATATTAAAACTGTTGAAGGATTGCTGGAAAAAGGAGCGTCCAAAAAAGGTAGAACGGAATTGGTGGCTACTACTGGTATTGATGCAAAGAAACTATTGGTTTTTGTGAACAATGCTGATTTGTTCAGAGTGAAAGGTGTGTCGAGTCAAAATGCCGAAATGCTCAAAGCTGCTGGGGTGGATACAGTGAAAGAACTCCGCAATCGCAAACCTGAAAACTTGCATGCTAAAATGAAAGAGGTAAACGAGGCGAAGAAATTGGTTCGTCAAGTAGCTTCTTTAAGTCAAGTTCAAGGTTTTGTGAACCATGCTAAGGAATTGGATCCTGTGGTGACATATTAGTATTTAATGTGATTATGTTATGCATTTGTCATTGTTCTTCCTGTTATCTGACCTATAATTTATTTAGGCATATAGTAGGAGTTTTCATCTGACTTTTGCATTAAATTTGTTTGCAAGTGATTCAAGTGTTTACTTTAGTACAAAAAGTAAATACTTGAATCACTTTTTTATTTTGTATGGTTGTATAAACATTTCTTTGCCATGTTTTTTTTGAAAT
>JBMYXW010000042.1:0-10785 GCA_049608825.1 Chitinophagales bacterium | reverse complement strand
TTGCTGACCACTTGCCATGCAATTCCAGCACCAAAACGAATCAGAGATTTTAAAGCCATTACATATTTGATTGTGAAATAAAAAAAATACTTACAGAATAAACCAACGCAAGTTATAACTTTGTAGTTCCATTTCAAACATTTCCTTAAAATAAATATAACACAAAAAATTGTGTTTTTTTCAAAACTCTGATTTCTGATAATGATACTAATTGACGACAAAATACTGAGCGACGACCTTGTAGAAGAACACTTTGTGTGCAATCTGAACGCCTGCAAAGGAGTGTGTTGTGTGTTGGGAGAAGGTGGTGCGCCTTTGGAGGACGAAGAATTGGGAATCATTGATGATATTTATGAGGATGTCGAACCCTATTTGACCGAAGAAGGGAAGGCTGCCATTGAAGCGCAAGGGCGATACATTCACACCGAAACCAATGAATACAGTCAGTTTGAATTGCCCTTGGTAAAAGAAGGTGGAGCGTGTGCTTATTTGACCTTCAATGAATTGGGCATTGCCATTTGTGGAATTCAAAAAGCGTATGAGGCTGGAGATGTGGATTGGGTCAAGCCTGTTTCTTGTCATCTGTATCCCATTAGAGTCAATCACCACGAAGATTTTACGGCGGTGAATTACAGTCGTTGGGAGATTTGCAGTCCTGCTTGTCAGAATGGCAAACAATTGAAAGTCAAACTCTATGAGTTTCTAAAAGAACCTTTGATTCGCAAATTTGGACAAGAGTTTTACGATAGATTGGCGGGAATTGAAGCGGAGTGGAAAGGGTAGGAACTTATGACCGTTTGAACAGTGAGCAGTCTTCAAATAAGGCTGTATTGTGCGATTTGCTGAAAATACTTTAGAAGGTCATTAAATTGGGTTGAACCAAAAGCCTTATTTTTGCTTTTAATCTTGTCCTTTTATTTTGATTTACATTTTAATTTCCATTCGCTAATGTCAGCCTACTCCTTCGAAAATAGAGAAATCAGTTGGTTATCCTTCAATCACCGAGTATTGCAGGAAGCCAAAGATCCAAGTGTACCCTTATACGAGCGCATCAAGTTTTTGGCAATTTATTCGAGCAACTTAGACGAGTTCTTCAAAGTCCGAGTAGCAGGTGTTCGCAAGTTGAGCCAATTGGACAAAGCAGCCCAAAAAGAAACCAAAGAAATCATTGCGGCAAAACCCAGAAAACTACTCCGAAAAATCTATCAAATAGTCAGTAAACAACAATCCGAATTAGGGCGCATTTTTCGCAAAGAAGTACTGCCTGAATTGGCTGAAAACAATGTTTTTTTGATAGACAATAATTCATTGACTCCCAATCAAGCTGCTTATGTCAAAAAATACTTCAAAGAAAAAATACAAGACCTACTCCAAATTTTCCCATTGAAGCCCAACGAAGATCCACCTTTTTTGGAGGATAATCGACTTTATTTGGCATTAAGCATGAAGAAAAAAGGTGAAACTGAAACACAGTACGCCCTTCTTCAAATTCCTTCAAAACCCATCAAACGTTTCGTACTTCTTCCATCACAAGAAAACAAACACCACATTCTGTTTATTGACGATGTGATTCGCTTCAACCTCAAAACACTGTTTCCCAATTGTACTCACCTCAAAGCTTTTTCAGTCAAAGTGTCGAGAGATGCGGATTTGAATATTGAAGATGAATTTTCGGGTAATTTAATAGAAAAAATCAAGGAAAGTTTATCAAACCGCAAAACCAATGTAGAAAGCCGTTTTTTGTATGATGAAAAAATGCCCAAAGTATTTTTGCAGCAAATCACCAATATTCTTCAATTGACCAAATTCGACTTGGTATTAGGTGGCAAATACCACAACTTTAGCGACTTTTTTGGTTTTCCCGACCCCACCAAAAATGCAAATTTACACAGCCAACCTTTGCCGCCACTTGCACATCCCGAACTCGAAAATTGCAACAATCTGCTGAAAGCCATTTCGGAAAAGGACTATATGCTGCATTTTCCGTATCAATCCTACAAGTATGTTTCTCAATTCATTGCAGAGGCTTCGGACGATGAACTCGTCAATGCCATCAAAATCACTCTTTACCGAGTAGCCGACGATTCTGATATTGGTCATGCGCTTTTGCACGCACTCGAAAAAGGCAAGAAAGTAGTGGCATTTATTGAAGTGAAAGCCCGCTTTGATGAAGCTTCCAATATTTATTGGGGCGAAAGATTGGAGGCAGCAGGGGCGAAGGTAATTTACAGTTACCCAGGAATCAAAGTACACACCAAATTGTGCCTTGTCAGACGAATCGAGGATGGAGAAAAACGCTACTATACCTATATCGGAACGGGAAACTTCAATGAAAAAACGGCTCGAATCTATGCCGATCATGCCTTGCTGACAGCTCACAAAAAAATTGGAAAAGAAGCCTCACAGGTATTCGATATTTTGGAGCGCAAAATCATCATTCCCAAAACCAAATGCCTAATGATTTCGCCCTTCAACAGCCGAACGGGGTTTACCAAATTGGTGGATAAAGAAATCGCAAATGCCAAAGCGGGAAAAGAGGCATATATGATTCTGAAAATGAACAGCCTGCAAGACCCCAGTATGATTGAAAAGATTTATGAGGCGAACAATGCAGGGGTGAAAATCAAAATCATCTGTCGAGGAATTTGCTGCTTAGTGCCAGACATTGAAGGGCAAAGTGAGCATATTGAAATCGTCAGTATTGTAGACCGATTTTTGGAACATGCTCGTGTGTATATTTTCGGCAACAAGGGCAAGGAAAAAATGTATTTGGCCTCGGCTGATTGGATGACCCGAAATCTCGACCACCGAATTGAAGTGGTTTTTCCGATTTACAACCCTGATATTTATGCCGAACTTCGCGATATTATCGACCTTCAATTGAAGGATAATGTGAAGGCTCGGATTATCAATCAAGAACAAAACAACCCGTATAAAACTGCTCATAATTTGGGAACACCTGATATTCGAGTGCAGGTAGCTACTTATCGATTTTTGGAGGAGAAGGTCTTACTAAAAACTTGAAATATAGAAAAAATCATTTTTGAAGATGGATAGTATTGGTAAAACTCCAAATGAAAACAATTTATCGAATTTTCAGTAAATTTTGAAAATTCATTTTTTTCCAGTAAATTGCCTATAACCCTAAAATTTTGGTAAACTTTGGTTTTGGGAGTTTGTTGGAGAGATTGAAGTGAACAGAAATTTAGGTTTTCGGAGGAATTAATTGCAGTGGAACAAAAGTTTTTTTAGATAGTAAGGTGTAATCTTGCTATCGGTTTTGAGATTACACCTTGTCGATTCCTCCAAGATGTCACCTCAAAACCTTAAATTATTTCTGTTCGATGGTCTTGATGTAAGACTGACGACTAACAAAAAATACATGAACACCTAAACACCTAAAAACAATTATTGACCCAAACACCCAAACACGACTATCAACCTAAACACAAAAAAAAGAAAATGTTAGAAACCATCATCAACCATCCAACTTTAGATACACGCTTTAAGCACATTGCAGAAAAAGTGAAGAATGGAGAACGCATTGATTTTGAAGAAGGTGTGCTTTTGTATGAAAAGGCAGAATTGGGCTATTTGGGCGCATTGGCGAATTACATACGGGAAAAAAGGCATGGAGACACGACCTATTTCAACCGTAATTTTCACATAGAACCCACCAATCTGTGCATCTATACCTGCAAATTCTGCTCCTACTCTCGACTCATCAAACAGCGAGAAGAAGGCTGGGTATATACAGAAGACGAAATGATGGACATTGTGAAAAGCTATGATGGCAAACCTGTCACCGAAGTACACATTGTTGGAGGTGTATTGCCACACATGAACATGGAATTTTTTACGAGTTTGATTCGTCGTATCAAGGCACACCGCCCCGAATTGCACATCAAAGGTTTTACACCTGTCGAACTATTCTACATGTTCAAAAAAGCAAAACTGAGCTATACCGAAGGTTTGAAGCAATTGAAGGAGGCGGGGTATCAGTCGATGCCTGGTGGTGGTGCAGAGATTTTTGACGAAGAAGTTCGAGAGATTATTTGCAAAGACAAATGCAATTCTGAACAATGGTTGGCAATTCACGAAGCGGCACACGGTTTGGACATTCCGACCAATGCGACCATGCTTTATGGACACATCGAAAAATACCACCATCGAGTTGACCATCTCGATCGCCTACGTACTTTGCAGGACAAGACAGGCGGCTTCAACTGCTTCATTCCCTTGAAGTTCCGAAACTCCAACAATGAAATGTCGCACATTTCGGAGGTAAATGTTTTGGAGGATTTGCGGAATTATGCGGTAGCTCGTATTTACATGGACAATTTCCCGCATTTGAAGGCATATTGGCCCATGATTGGACGTGAAACGGCACAGTTGTCCTTGGCTTTTGGGGTGAACGATATTGACGGTACGATTGACGATACGACCAAAATTTATTCGATGGCGGGTTCAGAAGAACAAAATCCTTCACTAACAACCAAAGAGCTGGTCAAGATGATTAAAAATGTGGGCCGCCGACCTATCGAACGCAATACGGTATATGATACATTGAAAGATTATACAGACGAAGTTTTTACAGAATCCAAAGATGTTTTTATTGACTTACCTGTGATTAATAATTGATTAGTATGAATTTAGTAAAAGAACTTTTCATTGTTCGACATGGACAAACCGACTTCAATAAAGCGAGAATTGTGCAAGGTCGAGGTATCAATTCGTCTCTAAATAAGAAGGGTAAGCAACAAGCGAAGGCTTTGTTTGAAGGCTATAAAGACCATAGTTTTGATGCCATTTATGCCTCAGCATTGGTGAGAACCCATCAAACGATTGAACTTTTTGAAACTTTGGATTACACCATTCAAAAAACGCCCAATTTGGATGAAATAGATTGGGGAAAACACGAGGGGAAAGTAGGAACTCCTGCATCGGAAGCGGAATATGTGCGTCTTCGACAATCGTGGAATGATGGAAATTACCATACAAAAATTGAAGGAGGAGAAAGCCCTATTGAAGTACAAACAAGATTGCAGTTGTTTGTGGATGAATTGCATCAACAAAATCACCACAAAGTATTGGTTTGCACACATGGACGCACTTCTCGCATTTTGCTGTGTATGCTTTTGGGTTGGGAATTGTTGAGAATGGAAGAATTTCAGCATCGCAATACAGGCGTAGCGAAGCTGATTCCCGCTGGTGAAAAATATGAGTTGGCTTTCTTCAATAATATAGACCATTTGGAAAACTATGTATAAACTTTCAGCCGTTTCCTACCTCAACACCAAGCCTTTTTTGATGGGTTTAGATAGCTCACCTTTGAAGGGAAAGATACATCTCGAATTGGCGATTCCCTCCAAAACCGCAGCACATTTGATGGATGGCAAAATCGACATTGGTTTGGTTCCAGTTGCTATTCTACCACAATTGCCTCAATATGAAATTATTACCAACTATTGTATTGGCGCAGTAGGTGCAGTCAAAACAGTAGCGATTTACAGTCAAATTCCATTGGAGGAAGTCAAAACGGTTTATTTGGACTATCACTCTCGTACTTCGATTCGCTTGGCGCAAATCCTTTGTGAGCATTATTGGAATATTTATCCGACATTTTTGCCTGCCTTCAATGGCTACGAAAATGAAATTGAAGGAGAAACGGCTGGGGTGATTATTGGAGATAGAGCCATCCGTTTGGCAAAGAATTACCGATATGAGTACGATTTGGCGGAAGCTTGGCAACGATTTACAGGCTTGCCTTTTGTATTTGCAGCTTGGGTAGCTCGAAGAAAAATCGCTCCTACTTTTGAAGCCAAACTGAATGAAGCTTTTAGAAATGGAATGACTAAAATTGAAGAAGTTGCAGCATTTTACCAAGGTCAATATCCAAATTTTGATGTGCTGAATTACCTTCAAAACTACATCAGTTATGATTTGGATGCCGCAAAGCAACAAGCATTGGATTTGTTTTTGAGCTACCTAAAAGCGGATGTAGGAGAATTGGTTAGTTAGCGAGAGAAGCTTACAACAATACAGCCATTTAACAATATAACCATCACCAAAATAACTTGTTTTTCTGACAAAAATAGTTTATATTTGAAATCCCAATGACAACAGAAAATTGTTGTGGTTGGTATAAATTTTATTCAAGTTTGCTTAATTTTGCATTATAACTCGCGTGAACATTCCAATACCGCTTGCTAGACCTAACAGGAATAATATTGGTGACACGCTTAGAGTCTCTAGAGCGGGCCTCAATTCTGACTTGTCAGAACCTCTTTAAGTTTTATTAAAGAGCAAGGGGATTATCGAAAGAAATCTAGCATCTCCATAAATGAATTAAAAGGGCTACGACAAGCCCCTTAGTTTGTTTGCGTGAGTTTATTTTTTCTCAAACGACTATTGAAGTCTATCAAAAACTTCAATAGTCGTTTTTTTTTTTGCTAAAAAAGAAACATATTTGCTTCAATGCAGTATAATAAAATAAAAGCAGACATTATTATGACAATACTAAACACCTCCACCGAAATTTTAAGCAATGTTTTCCAAGGACTTTTTGGTAAAAAAAGCACCGCAACTACTACAATGGTAAGCCCTCAAAAAGAGATACTTCCCATGTCAGATGAAGAATATTTGGCAAAAGCAAAAAAATCTGCCGACTTCAATGATATGTATAATTACAGCTTGATGATGTAATATTTTAATAAATGAGAAGTAGGAGAAGGGAAGCAGGAAGCGAGACTTTGGCAAATTCAAATTAAAAACTCAACTACAAATTCAAACAGTACTTTGTAAGCGAACAGATTATGTTTTAAGACTGCCTAATTTAATATTTTAGTTTGCCTTACATTCTGTTCACTTACTTAAAAAAAAGCGCAATAAGTAAAACAATACTTATTGCGCTTTTTTGTATTAGGAACATTGAAAAAATAATCTCACATTTTTATCTTCAAAATGTATTGATTTTGAGCATTTTGTTTATTCAAAATTCAACATTTATTCATTCAACATTGCTTAACAACAACCTCCCGCCTTTTTCTCCTTCAATACAGTCCCACTGCAACAAGAACTTGCAATCACCTTCAATTTTGAAAGTGGTTCAGGCGCACCACAAACACCCGTTTCAGGCAATACCAAATTCACCTTTTTTGCAGTTTTCCAATCTCCTGCCAAAGCTGCCACCACCGAACGTACTTGTTCATATCCCGTAGCCATCAAAAAAGTCGGCGCACGTCCATAGCTTTTCATTCCCACTACATAAAAATCCTTTTCGGGCTGCTGCAATTCCACCGCACCATGAGGGGGAACGGTGCCGCAAGAGTGAACATTGGGGTCAATCAAATCTGCCAAAGCCGACACGCTTTCCACCGTAGGGTGCACATCCAATCGAACTTCTCTCAAAAAAGAAAAATCTGGTCGGCTACCCGTACAGGCAATGATTTCGTCTATTCCTTCAATGACTGATTCTTGTTCATTTTGAAGCCCAGAGATGACCAACTGTCCTTCTTTTGACTTTCAATTTGGTGAAGGTGAAAACCTGTATGCAGGTGGAGTGTTTTTCTTTGGATGAGTTTTTCCAATCGTTTGCCAATCGCACCACGAGCAGGTAATTGGTCTTTGTCTTTGCTGCCAATCACCGAACGAACATTTCTTTTGCGAATCACCCAATGAATGTGGGTATTGGGATAGCTGTCTGTCAGTTCCGAAAGGTTGAACAAAACCTGTGCGGCGGAATGTCCACTGCCCACGACCAAAATATTTTTGTTGGCATATCGCTTCGTTCCTTCCTCCAAAATATTGGGAATCCCATAAAATATATTTGCATGATTCTCTCCTTCGCCTTCTGCAAAAATACCTCCCGAACCCACAGGATTTTGGCTTTGCCAAGTACCAGAAGCGTCAATAACAGCCCGTACTTCAAAACGTTGGCGTTTTCCTCGGTGCAAGGTTTGAACCACAAAAGGCTGTTTGTCTCGATTGCGGGTTTTGAGTTTGTCCAGATTTTTTCGATTCACTGCAATGACTCGGTGTTCCAATCGAATGTGCGGAGCAATTGAAGGAAGCTCACCCAAAGGTTGTAAATAGCCTTCAATCAATTCTTTTCCAGTAGGAAGTGCTTTTGGGTTGGGTGATTGCCATCCATTTCGTTCCAACAATTCAACCGCAGTTGCATCTGTATTGTATTCCCATGGTGAAAATACCTGAACGTGTTCCCAACTTTTGACATTTGCTGCAATACCTGTCCCTGCTTCAAAAAGTAAGAAAGGAATATTTCTTTTGACAAGGTGTGCTGCTGCGGCTAAACCAACAGGTCCAGAACCAATAATGGCAACAGGTAATTCTTGAAGATTTGATTTTTGCATAATTTAATTATTTTAATCGTTTATCGTAAATATAAGATAGATTTAATTTTGAATTGAGAATTTTGAATGATTGAATACTCAAATATTTTCCTCATTCAAAATTCGATTATTCAAAATTGATTTATTCAACAACAGTTGGTAAAAGATTGAAACAGCTTGGAAAAGTCGACCTGCATTTCTTCCCACACTTCAATATTGACACAATAACAAATGCGAGGACCATCAATTTCTCCCTGTATCAAACCGACCTTTTTCAACTCTTTGAGATGTTGAGAAACAGTAGATTGAGAAAGAGGAAGTTCTTCTACAATATCTCCACAAATACAAGACTTTTTGGAAATCAGCAATTGCAGTATTGCTATTCGAGCAGGGTGACTAAGTGCTTTTGCCAATGCTGCCAAGCGAATTTCAATGGGGGAAAACTGTTCTTTTTTTGAATAAGCCATAACATTCTTTAATCGTTTATCGCAAAAATACGATAAAACTAATTAGGAAACAACTTTTTTTTGCAGTAACTTTGTATAATACCTCTAATAAATTTAATGTTTATGAAATATTTGTTTAAACTCACTATTCTACTCATTTGCTTTCAATTAATAAGTTTTTCTTCTTATGCTCAAAGCAGTCAGTCTTATAGCGTACAATTGGGGGCATTTAAAAACCCCAATATGGATGCTTTCAAAGGTGTGAAGGAGGCTGGAAAACTTCACCAAGAAAAAACAAAATCGGGTTTGATAAGGGTGTTGTTGGGTGAATATTCATCAAAATCAGAGGCAGATGAATCTTTGAAGGTGGCACAAAGCAATGGTTTTCCTGGTGCATTTGTTATTAGACGTATGGTAAAAATTCCTCCAAAAGAAGATATCAAACCCAAAGAAGAGGTAAAGCAGATAGAGGATGATGTAAAACCCGATGAGGAAGAGGATTTGGAACATGTAAGCGAAAAATACGATGAAAAACCATCGAAGGAAGAAAAAAAGAAGGATGAGGTTGAAGTGAAGCCAATTCCTGAAGTCGAAACTCCTATTCAACCGAATGTAGTTCCCGTTCTTCCAGAAGAAGTATATGTAGTTCAATTGGCTGCTTTTAAGAACAATATTCCCAAACAAGATTTTGTAGCATTGAGTAAAGAAGCGAGTGTTTATAAAAACAAGGCGGGTGATTGGACTCGGGTAGTTTTGGGAGCGAAAGCAAAAGCGGAAGATGCCAAGGCACTCGTTGAAGCTGCTCAAAAAGCAGGCTACAAAGGGGCATTCGTCAAAAAAGTGGCTTCCAAAACATTGGAAATGCTTTTTGAATCGGAAGCAGATATTCCCAATACAAGCACTCCTGTCAAGGAGAAAATCAAACCTGTAATAGATGAGGATGAAGACGACTTGATTAAGGTAGATGCAGATACAGAAACAGAGGAAGGGCAAGCAATGGTAGATGCAGTGGACGAAAGAGGTGATATGTCAAGTAAGCCGCTACCCATGAGTGATAAGATGATCTCAACGGCTACTGTGGCAAATATTGACCTCATTGACGAAATCAATTGTATTGGCTGCAATGAAGCAGAAGACGATATTGAGATTGAAGGAACGATTTTCCCGATTAGTGACGACCATTTGCTTTTGTCAGGTAGAATGGCTTATACAGGTGACATGTATTCCCAAACGATGCTTTTGTCTTCGGTAGATGGTGGCAAAAATTGGAAACAAGTGGTAGCACCTGATTTTGGTTATGAAATTTTGCACCTCGATTTTGTGGATGAAAAAGTGGGATATTTAATCAATTTTTGGGTAGTAGAAGGTGCAGGTGATTTGAAGCTCTACAAAACCGCAGATGGCGGCAAAAGCTGGGACTTTGTGAGTGCGATTCCCAAAAATGATTTTCTTTGTTTGCCATTGATTACCCAATTTACGGACGACCGAAATGGTTTGGTAATTTATGAATGTGATGTTCCCGATCCTGGGTATTATGCTTGGAGTACCATCAATGGTGGTCAAAAATGGGTTTCGATTGGAAGTATTACCGAAGAAGATTACCAAGCATTCTTGAAAACGGCAGATGATACGAAGCGCAAAAAGGAAATCGCAAGTGAAGAGTTTACCAATATTGCGGGCGATTCGAGTTGGAAACAACATATAACGGATGATTTCATTATTTTGTACAAAGCCAATGACAAAGGTGATTGGGAAGAGGTTAGCAGGTTGAAGCGTAGGTACAAAAAAGTGGATGGTAAGATTGAGGCATTGGAGGTAAAGTGATGGGTTTTATTTCCTCCTATTTCTTAAACTCCCAAAGCCAACGCTGTACACGAAGTTCAAATTCAAGTATCAAACTCAGATTCAAAACTGCACTTGATATTGGAACTTCAAGGCTTACAAACTGAAATATAATAGACGGAGCATTTCATTTCTTGAGAATGAAA
>JBMYXW010000041.1:0-10814 GCA_049608825.1 Chitinophagales bacterium | reverse complement strand
TTGCAGACTTCAAAAAACGAGTACCGATACAAGATTACAACAGCCTCAAACCTTACATCAACCGTATGATAGAGGGTGAAAAAAATGTATTGTGGTCACAGCCCATTCAATGGTTTGCCAAATCTTCAGGCACAACAAGCGACAAAAGCAAATTCATTCCTGTCAGCAAAGATGCCCTCAAAAACTGCCACTTCAAAGCAGGAATAGACAGCATGACACTCTATTGCCGCCAACGCCCACAGACCAAAGTTTACACAGGCAAAGCCATCATTATGGGCGGTAGTCACAGCATTAGCGAACTCAATGCAGAAAGTAAATATGGAGATTTATCCGCCGTTTTGATGCAAAATATGCCTTACTTTGCCAAATTCCTCAATGAACCCAAACTTTCCATTGCGCTCCAAGACAACTGGGAACACAAATTGGAGCAAATTGCACAAACCACTGTTCACCAAAACATCACCCATCTTGCAGGTGTACCAACTTGGACAATTCTCTTAATCAAACGTCTTTTAGAAATCACTGGAAAAAATCACTTATTAGAAGTTTGGCCCAATTTTGAATTGTACATTCATGGTGGAGTAAGTTTCACACCATACCGAGAGCAATTTGCTGCCTTGATTCCCAAAGGGGAAACCCAATATTGGCAAACCTACAATGCTTCGGAAGGCTTTTTTGCAGTGCAAGATGGGCTGAATCGAGACGATATGTTGTTGATGTTGAAGCATGGGATTTTTTATGAATTTATGCCAATGGAAGAATTGGACAAAGAAAATCCTCGAACCCTGCAATTGGAGGAAGTGGAAGTGAATACAAATTATGCACTGATTATTTCGACCAATTCGGGGCTTTGGCGGTACATGATTGGCGACACCATTCAGTTTACCACCCTTTCGCCCCACCGCATCAAAGTTTCGGGACGCACCAAGCATTTTATCAATGCTTTTGGCGAAGAGGTGATTATTGACAACAGCGACCAAGCCATACACAAGGCGTGTGAACAAACAGGCGCAAAAGTGCAAGAATATACAGCTGCTCCTGTGTATTTTTCGGGGGATGAAAATGGCACACATGAATGGTTGATTGAATTTGACCAAGCTCCTAAAGACCTTCAACAATTCGCTACGATTCTCGACTCCGAACTTCAAAAACTCAACTCTGACTATGAAGCCAAACGCTTCAAGGATATGGCAATGCGTTTTCCCCTAATACAAGCTGTTCCAAAAGGCACGTTCTATCAATGGCTCAAAAATCGGGGTAAATTGGGTGGGCAACACAAGATTCCGAGATTGGCGAATCATCGGGAATACTTGGAGGAGATAAAGAAGGTTTTGGGGTGATAAATTTTGAAAAACTATAATCACTTAAAGTAAACATTTGTTATCTTTACAGTATGGATATATTTGAAGGACTGAGAAAAATTGTGGATATATTTGAACAAGAAAAAATTTCTTACATGATTGTAGGCGGACTTGCAACCAGCTATTATAACAAATATCGGTTTACTTCCGATATAGATTTGGTAGTAGGAATGTACCCACACAACATTGATTTGTTAGTAAAACATTTTCCTGATTGGTTGCCATTCTTGGAAGGATTTAAGGAAAATGCAGCAAGGGGAATCGTTTTCAATCTAACTGATTTTGAAACAGGAGTTAAATACGATTTTATGCTTTATGAAGATAGTGATTACAATTGGAGAGCTTTTGAGAGAAGACAAAAAGTTAGCCTTTCTGATATTGAATGCTATATTTCTACCCCCGAAGATTTAATTATTTCAAAATTAATTTGGTACAGCATGTCTGACAGTACCAAACAATTGAAAGATTTAAAATTTTTACTGGCATTAGAAGGCTTAAATATGCAATATTTAGAAATTTGGGCAACAAAACTTAACATTAACCGATATGGATTATTCTAAGGTAAAAGAAAATATTGAAGCAAGTGAGGCATCGGATTTTGCTTATGCCAAATGGTATGAGAAACAGCCTGTTGAACGAAAAGTAAGCATGATAGCCAGCGGTTATCGTTTCGTTGCAAACCATATTCGCCAAACGGTTTTAAAGATTAACCCATTTGCTACTCAGGCAAGTATTAGAGCTAAATTCATTGAACACACCCAAAAAGAAGATTATTCGGAGGAAGTATATGCTTTCATTGAAGAAAAGATGAAAGTATATTCCGAAAAGGAGTGGCAAGAACGCTTCAAAGTAATGAAAAAAAGCTTAGGGTGGTCATACAAAGAGATGGCGATTTATATGGAAGCAAAAAATGGAAGTTCCATTAAAGCTTCTATAAATAGACAACTTCCCGCTTTTGCAAAGTTAGCTGTGTGTATTTTTGAACAAAACCAAAAACAGAATACAATAGAAAAAACATGAAATTCTATGCTCCCTTCACCACCTCATAAATCAAATGTTTTTGCGCCTTCAATAACTTCACAATACGCTGCAAATCATCCTTATTCATACTATCATAAGCTCCCGAAATACTATATTCCTTATCCTTCAATGCCATGAAAAACCAAAGCCGTCCTGATACATACACGCCATATAGAGGAATATCTTTGTAGTAGTGTTTTGGTGTTGGATTCTTCAAAGTAGGCATAGGAGGTTTTTTGTTAAGCACTTGTGCAGCATACATTTCCGATAACAATTGCCCTCGTCCATCAATTGTTTTCCCTTCTTCTGGCTTATATTCGTGAATGAAAAAGAAAGGATGTTCAGGCGCACTTTTTCCAGTTGCTACCAACCAATCCGTATAGCCATACAGTTTGACCTCATAAATGGGCTTAACAACTACATTGACACTGAAATAACGCTCTGCAAAGTGGTAAAAATTATTTTTCAAATCCTTGAAACTTACAAGCCTTGTCAACAAAGAAATAAAGTTTTCTCGCAATTCTGTTTCATTCCAATAATCTATCAATTCCTCTGTTTCTATTCGCAACTCTTCTAAGTATGCGACTTCCTCTTCACTAAGTGAAAAATCCTTTTCCATCGCCAACCAATTCTCCAATACATCCAGTTTTTTCTTTGAGTGCAAACCCAAAATCTTCTCCAAATCAGTACGTGTCCAATATTTGAAGGAACGTTCAATTTTTGTATAATTACTCATATTGTAAGCAGTTTTGTGTTTAACAATGACACACTTGAACTTGTTTGAAATTTAGGTCTATCAATTAAATTTGTCATTTTAATCCACAAATCCTGCTCCGATTTTTCCGAAAACTCTCCAATTATGACTTAAATGCAAGAAGTATATCATCTTGTAAAGACCAAGTTTTAAAAGCTTCAAAGCACACCAAATTCCTAAAAAAGGCAGCATTTTGTTCCCTTCAAAATTGTATTTTTGCATTTGGCTAAAAGATACAAAAACAACAATGGGTTTATCATCAATTATTTGATAATAAAAACTCTGTGTCTTAGTGCCTCTGTGTTCAATAAAGAAAACCAAATGTCAGAAGTCATATTCACCATCGTCGACCTCGAATTTACGGGAGGCAGCCCACGCCGTGATAAAATCATGGAAGTGGCACTGGTGAAATATGCCAATGGCAAAATCATTGACCGCTTTCATTCGCTGGTTAATCCTGAAAAAGAGGTGTCGGAATTTTTGATGGCACTGGTCAATTTTTCGGAGAAGCGATTGAAGAAAGCTCCTGTATTTGAAGACATTGCAGAGCAGATTTTTGATTTTACGAAAGACACAACTTTAGTTGGTTTCAATATTCGACTGAGTTATGCGCTCCTCAAAAGTGCTTTCAAACCTACTCCTTTCCGCTTCCAACGTCCACACCTCGACCTCAAAATGTTAATTGAGCAGCGATTTGATACAGCTGCAGATTTGGAGGACAAGCCCAAAAGTAAAAGCCTCGGTGGATTGTGTCGTCATTTCGGATTGAAGTATGAGAACAGCTACAACCTAAAGAAAAGAGCCAAAACGATTGCCCAAGTTTTTGAAAAACTCTTCATCCAACATTATCCTTCGATAGATAAAAAATTCGTTCGCAGCATTGCACTCACTGCAAAATTGCCGCCCAATTTGTCGCCTCAAAAAGTGGACGAATTGCCGAAAGCAACGGGTGTTTATTATTTTTTGGACAAGAAAGGGCGCATCATTTATTTGGGTAAAAGTCTGCACATTCGAGACCGAATCATGAGCCACTTCAATACGGATTTGGAGTCGAGCAAAAAGCAAAACATGATTACAGCAACTTATGACCTTCAATACAGATTGACAGGAAGTGAGTTGATTGCCCTATTGTTGGAGTCCGATGAAATCAAACGCTATATGCCTGCCTTCAATCGGGCGCAAAGGCGAAAACGGTATAAATATGGCGTGTATATTGAAGTAAACGAATTGGGTTTCAAAGTTTTGGAGATAGATAGTTTGAAGCTCGAAAGGAAGGAACAGCTTTTTCAAAAATTTTCTTCCAAATGGCAAGCTTTTAGTTTTGTGCTGCGTGCTGCGGTTCAGTATCAGTTGAGTTTGGAGTGGTGCAATTTGATGGCTTTTGAGGCTTGGATCAGACAAAGTGCATACACGGATGAAGATTTTGTGGAAGTAGAGGATAGTCTTGAAGTTCACAATGACAAAATTGACCGATTGGTTAAGCTTTATAGCTATCCTGCTGATAATATGCTCATTATTGATAAGGGACGCAATGAATTGGAGAAGTCGGTGGTCATAATTGAAGGCAATCAATATTTGGGCTATGCCTACGTGCCTTTGGAGAAAATCAAACCTTTGTTGGTGGAAGTGGAAGTGGAAGTAGAAAATAGAGAGGTGCTTATTGGAGAAAATGAGGAAGAAGAAATATTACCTATTGAAATGGAAAAAGTGAAAGAATCTGATTTTGAAGAAGAGAAGGAGGGGGATTTTGTAGTCGAATACGATGCGGATGCTTTGGTGTATGAGGAAGAGGAAACTTTCATTGAAGCTAATGAAGATTTGACGACTGAGGAAGAAGTAGAAGGAGAAATTGCAGTAAAGGAAGAACCTCTTTCCGAACCTTCTATTTCTGAGGTCATCCAATTGGAGAATCCAAAACCTACTGTTTCCACTAAAAATGAAATTTACGAACTTACTACTTTCCACAAACTCACCGTTTTGCCTCATATCCGAAAAGAGTTGATTCCATTTCGAGAGAATCCCGATGTGCAGCAGATTATTAGAGGGTATTTACGGAAGAAGCGAAAAGGGGTTTGGATATACAGTTTTTGAATGAACCTTTACCAAATTATATCTACTCCGTACTTGTCAAAATGTCTATCCTTTCCTACAATGGTCATATTCTCAGTAAGACTTTGGGCTATAATGATTCTATCGAAAGGGTCACGATGGTGGAAATTTAAAGAACTAACTTTTAATGTATGTTCAAATCTTATGGGCAGTACACTAAATTGATAGGTTTCTAAAATAAGTGGCATATTCTCAAAACGAAATTGAAGAATCAATTTCCCTGTACTTATTTTGATGGCTATTTCCCACAAGCTTGCAACACTAATGAAAATACCATTACCCATATTCTCAATGATTTTCTTAGCCTTCTTGCTGAGTTGAGGGTTACTTTCTGCAAACCATAAAAATGTATGAATATCAATCAAATAGTTTATTACATATATTCTTTAAAATCTTCCAAAGGCTCATCAAAATCGTCACTCATTATGAATGTGCCTTTCAGAAATCCAGCTTTTCTTGGTTTTTTGACTATTTCCTTTTTCTCTCCACTCTTTTCCAATAGCGAATCCAATATCTTATCCAATTCGTCCTTCATGCTTTCGGGCAGCATGGCTATTTTATCCAAAATGATTGTATCTCTCATTGTTCCTAAAATTGTTTTTTGAAAAAATATAGGTTCTCAAAAATAACAACAAAGGCTTCCAAACAGTTCCTTCCTTTTTGGCTATACTTCTAATATTGGACAGGAATCGGATACCTTCAAGGTATCCGATTCCTGTCCAACCTTAGACCGATAGCCTCCTTTTTTAAAATTATGTTTAAGGTTAGGCAAATAAATGATTAGACATTCTCTAATATTCCCCAATCTATTGTTCTTCCGTTTTGGAGAAATAGTTTGTTATTTTGAGTTGAGTTTACTCCATAGGAGTGCCATATTTGTAGAAATTATAACTGAAAGAAATCTCCAACTCCGTTAGGTGTTGAATGTCAATCTGTATGTAGGTTGAACTCCGATGGAGTTCCGTTATTATCCGATTCATTTTTCTACAAATATTCAAATCCTAACGGGCTTCACAAAATATGAATAAAAGATTGTGTACAAACACATTGATTTTTAAAATACCTAATGTTAGTATTTTAGTTTGCCTTACACCTTAAATTCTTACCTTGCCCTCTTTTTTACAAGGCCAAAACAGTTTCACTATGTCTCAACTAACCCCCAGTTTTGAAGAAAAATTCCAACCCGTTGTTAATCTAAACCTCAATGTCAGAGGATTGAAGCCCTCGGCAACACTTGCCATCAATGAATTGAGTAATGCCTTGCTTGAACAAGGTAAAAAGGTCTATAAATTCGGCTTAGGGCAGTCACCTTTTCCAGTTCCCGAAAGTGTGGTGACGGCTTTGCAGGAAAATGCTTTTCAAAAGGATTATTTGGCGGTTAAAGGCTTGTATTCTTTGCGAGAAACGATTGCGAATGTATATCTGAAAAAGCAAGAAATCGAAAGAACTGCCGAAGACATTATGGTGGGACCAGGTTCTAAAGAACTGTTGTTTTTGCTACAATTGGTCTATTATGGAGATTTGGTACTGCCTGCGCCAAGTTGGGTTTCGTATGCTCCACAAGCCCAAATCGTAGGGCGAAATGTGCATTGGTTGGCGACAAAAGAAGAAAACGATTGGTGTTTGACAGCCGAAGATTTGGAGGCATTGTGTCGGCAAGACCCTGACCGTCCTCGAATTATCATTCTGAATTACCCCAACAATCCAACGGGGGCAACTTACAACTCACAGCAAATACAGGCACTTGCACAAGTAGCTCGGAAATACCGCTTGATTTTGTTGTCGGATGAAATCTATGGTGATGTTGACCATTTGGGGCAGCACATTTCGATTGCCCGTTTTTATCCCGAAGGCACGATTGTCAGTACGGGTTTGAGCAAATGGTGTGGAGCAGGCGGATGGCGTTTGGGAATTTTTGCCTTTCCACCGTCTTTGAGGTGGCTGCTGAATGCCATGTCTGTTGTGGCAAGTGAAACTTTTACGGCTACAAGTGCACCGATTCAATATGCGGCAGTTCGGGCTTTTGAAGGGGGAGAAGATATAGATTTGTACCTTCAAAATAGCCGTCGGGTATTGAAGGTTTTGGGGAGTGCGATTTACGAAAAGTTCCAAGCCCATCACATTACTTTGCCTCAGCCCAAAGGTGGATTTTACTTGATTCCCAATTTTTCACATTATAGCGAAAAATTGAAGGAAAAAGGCATTTTGACGAGCAGTGATTTTTGTCGGCAACTGTTGGAAGATACAGGTGTTGCCCTTTTGCCAGGCAGTGATTTTGGACTTCCTCCGCATCAGTTGATTGCTCGGATGGCTTATGTGAATTTTGACGGAACACAGGCATTGAAGGTGGCAACTACAGAATATGCCGATTGTGATTTGGATGATGCTTTTTTGGAGAAATGTTGTGGGGAGGTGATGGAAGGAATTAAAGTTTTGGTGGAGTGGTTGAAATAAGAGCTGCACTTTGTTTGGATTTAAGATGTTCGATTACATGATTTTTGAAGTGTGATTTTTTTGATGCAACGGGGGACAAATTGTATTTATTGAAGTCCATGTCAAAACTTCAATATAAAAATCCGTTTACTTCAATTCATCCACCGTCAGTCGTAAACCGTCTATCGTCCTTTACCCTTGCTCTCCAATATCAAAACCCAATTGAAAACGAAAGGTCTTGTCCAAATAACTTGCTTGTTTTGATTTTGGAAAAATATAAGATACATCCAAACCGACAGCCTTGTATTTCAAGCCAATGCCTGTGGTAAAGTATTGGCGGGTTCCTTTCGATTCGTGTTCGTAGAAACGCCCCAAACGCAGGGCAAGAAAATCATTGTACTTGTATTCTACACCCAAAGAAAACATCAATTCTTGGAGCTCCTCACTGAACCCACCTGACGCATCTCCAAACGAACCCAACATTCCATTCAACAAAGATTTTGTACGATGTGCTTGTGTTTGGTCATTGGGGTCGGGAGTAGGAATCATTAATTTATTGATTTCAATCGTGAACATCAAACGGTTGCGTTCGTTCAACCGCATATCCATCGCTGTACCCAATCCCAAATTGACGGGAATAAAATCTTTGGTTTGTTCTTCGGTGTAAGCAGATTTGTTACCGATGTTGGTAATCGCTGCTCCCCAAGAGAAAGTCGCTGCTTTGCCCAAGAAGCTCGCATCTGGATTCTGGTAGTAAACAGAAATATCTCCTGCTAAGGTCTTTGCTGGTTTTACAATGCTGCCACTGCTGATTTGTACACCACTTGCCAAGTCCGAATTGCCATACTTCAAGGTAATACCTGCCGACATTTTATCAGATAGTTTTCGTGCATAGCCCAAATCTAAGGCAAATTCTTCGGGATAATAAAAACCTCCATTATGACACCCAAAATCAGAAAAACAAGATTTACCTTGCAAAAAATACCGAAAGGAGACTCCAATGGTTTCTACTTCGCTGAGGCGGTGGTAAGCACTCAAATAACTGAGAGACATTCCTTCCATAAATCGAGGCATCCACGGACTATGCGTAACGGTTACTCCCGTTTTCTTTTCTATAAAGGCAAGTTTGGCAGCGTTGAAGTACAGTGAACTCGCATCGGGTGATGTGGCAATACCTGCTTCTCCCAAAGCACCCGCTCTTGTGTCTGGATTGATACGCAAAAAAGGCATTAGGGTGGCTACAACTTTTTCAGAAGCTTCTTGACCATTGAGAATAACATTGTAACGATAGTTCTGGGCAAGCGTATTATTGAAGGGAACAAAAGAGGAGAAAATCAAAAGCCAGATAAAGAATGGAATAGAGTAAGATTGCAGCATAGATAAATTGTTTTAGGCTATAAAGTTGATTATAATTTTAATTATTTCTACCTATATAACCATTTCATTTCAATTTTATTGCAGTAAAGTGAAACAAAAAAAGGCTTCCTCAAAATTATTGAGAAAGCCTTTTTTAATCGTTAAGTTGTGTTCATTGAAGATCATTCAAACCTTCAATATAAAAATCCGCCTGCCGTAAACCGTCTATCATCAGTCGTCTAAAAATTACCCTTCTTCTCCAAAGTCAAAGTTTAATTGGAAACGAAGTGTGTTGTCCAATGGACTTGGCTGACTGGATGCAGGAATAATGTAAGAAAAGTTCAATCCGAAAACACTGTATTTCAAACCAATACCTGCAGTCAAGTATTTGCGATTTCCTTTGAGGGCGTGTTCATTGAAGTGACCTACTCGTACTGCAAAACGTTTATTGTACCAGTATTCTGCACCGATTGAGTACATCAACTCTTGAATTTCTTCACTGAATCCACCTGGCGCATCACCAAATGAACCAAACATACCACTCAATAAAGATTTTTCACGGTGTGCTTGTGTTTCATCTTCAGGGTCAGGAGTAGGTACCATTAGTTTGTTGATGTCAAAGGTGAACATCAAGCTGTTGTATTCGTCCATTTGCATGTCAATCGCTGTACCCAATCCCAAGTTGATAGGAATGAAATCTTTTGTTTGGTCTTCGGTATAAGAGACTTTATTACCAATATTAGTGATTGCTGCTCCCCAAGAGAAAGTTGCTTCATTGCCCAAAAAAGTCGCATCAGGATTTTGGTAATAAACAGAAATATCTGCTGCCACAACGTTTGCTGCTTTCACGATGCTACCACTGCTAACCTGTTGTCCTGTTGCCAAGTCCGAACGACCATACTTCAAGGTAATTCCTGTCGACAGTCTATCAGAAAGCTTACGAGAATACCCCAAATCTATTGCCAATTCATTTGGACTGTAGTTTCCTGCTTCTGTCCCTACGATATCTGTAAATTGAATGTTTCCTAATGAGAAATAACGAATCGATACCCCAATGGTTGATAAATCATCAATGCGTTTGTAGCCAGATAGATAAGCCAAGAAAATATCATCTACCAAGCGAGTAAGCCACGGAGTGTAAGTGAGTCCCAAACTCATGTCTTGTTCTACAAAAGCGAGTTTGGAAACATTGTGGTACAATGCCCCCGCATCTGGTGAAGTGGCAAGACCTGCTTCGCCCAAACCACCCGTTCTACCATCGGGATTGATACGCAAAAAGGGAATTGCTGTAGCAACAGTATTGATTCTATCCCCTTCTTGTTGTCCAGTGACAGGGGGATTTCCACCTTGTGCCTGTGCCATATTAGAATGAGTCATCATGCACAAAGACACTATAATAATAGATAAAATTGAAAAATTAAACTTCATAATACCTTAATATAATTTAAACTAAAGAGTTGGTTACTAAAATCATTGTTTGTTCAGAATAATAACTGCTTAGACTTGTTTTTATTGTCGCAGAATGGGGTAGAATTGGGAGAAAATTAATAATTTATAAATCTTTTTTTTTATTTGCCAATAGGAGCAATTGAAGGGTAAAAACAAATAGATTTGAAGGGCAAATTTACGCTTTTTTTAGAACTTGTTTTTTTGCCTTCAAACAGCTCTTTTTTTACTGCGATAACTGTACCAAAAAGAGGTTTTGAAGAAAGAGCTTGAATACTTGACGGTGGACGGTGGACGGTGGACGGTGGACGGTGGACGGTGGACGGTGGACGGTG
>JBMYXW010000040.1:0-10853 GCA_049608825.1 Chitinophagales bacterium | reverse complement strand
GCAATGAAGAATGGACATCGGGAGCTTATTATAGTGACCGAGGGGTAGAAGGTAGCTTTTTTGCCGATGTAACAGGAGATGGGAAAGCGGATGCCATTGTGGTAAACAAGAGTAGAGTATATGTTCGACGCTCAACAGGAAGTGGCTTTTCTGGGAACGAAGAATGGACATCGGGGGCTTATTATAGCGACCGAGGGGTGCAAGGCAGTTTTTTTGCCGATGTAACAGGAGATGGAAAAGCGGATGCCATTGTAGTAAACAAGAATAAAGTATATGTTCGACGCTCAACAGGAAGTGGTTTTTCTGGCAATGAAGAATGGACATCGGGAGCTTATTATAGTGACCGAGGGGTAGAAGGTAGCTTTTTTGCCGATGTAACAGGAGATGGGAAAGCGGATGCCATTGTGGTGAACAAGAGTAAAGTATATGTTCGACGCTCAACAGGAAGTGGCTTTTCTGGGAACGAAGAATGGACATCGGGGGCTTATTATAGCGACCGAGGGGTGCAAGGCAGTTTTTTTGCTGATGTAACAGGAGATGGGAAAGCAGATGCCATTGTGGTGAACAAGAATAAAGTATATGTTCGACGCTCAACGGGAAGTGGTTTTTCTGGCAATGAAGAATGGACATCGGGAGCTTATTATAGTGATCGAGGGGTGGAAGGCAGTTTTTTTGCCGATGTAACAGGAGATGGGAAAGCGGATGTCATTGTGGTAAACAAGAGTAGAGTATATGTTCGACGCTCAACAGGAAGTGGTTTTTCTGGCAATGAAGAATGGACATCGGGAGCTTATTATAGTGACCGAGGAGTAGAAGGCAGCTTTTTTTCCGATGTAACAGGAAATAGAACAGCGGCTGCCATTGTGGTAAACAAGAATGGGGTGTATGTTGTAAATAAAGCTCAACCAAAACCCACTCCAAAACCTAATCCAAAACCCAACAAGGTAGATAAGACCAATGGACACACTGCTAAACATATAATTTACAGCTTCAATGGCAAAATCTTGGGCGGATTTCTGATGACTGGAGACAAGAAATGGAGAGAAACTTCTTTTAAAAATGGTGACTTTAACTTCACCGAAACCAATCGTGATGATTGGTCAGTTTATTTATTCGATGCTTCTCGCAAAGTACACATACAGTTAGACCTACACACCAAAAAAGTGATGTACAGTGATAGCAAAACTCCTCGTCGTTATCAATATGACATCCAAAGTGCCACAGATAAATCTAATGGTCGTATTGCCACTTCTGTTACTTTTGCAAACGCAACAAATGGTACTAAATTGGGAGAGTATCGTCAAGAAAGCAATAAAAAATGGGTAGAAACTTCTGCTAAAACCAATGCAGTCACCTTCCGCTTTGAAGAAAGAGGTCGTGATGATTGGTCGATATATTTGCTTGATAAAAGCCGCAATGTGGAAATCCAACTTGATCTCCACACTCAAAAGGTAATGTATAATGTAGTAGGGCAACCACGTCGAGCAATTTATACAATTGTAGATGCTAAATAGGTTTCCTATTGAGTATTTTAGATAGGCTCAGAACAAAGAGCTGCCTTGCTAATAAAAGGCAGCTCTTTTTTATGCACTCCTTCTAAAAAATGTAATTTTCAGATAATCCAAGAAAAAACCTATCTTGTTCAACACATTTTTATCAATCTTAAAATCAAAGGGTCATGTCTCGACAAAGTGAATTGGAATTGGCGGAGGAGTATTTTAAGGAGGGGAGTGAATTGA
This sequence comes from Chitinophagales bacterium, assembly GCA_049608825.1. GTDB lineage: Bacteria > Bacteroidota > Bacteroidia > Chitinophagales > UBA2359 > JAUHXA01. The sequence continues at coordinate 9,114 of JBMYXW010000040.1, read as the reverse complement.
AGATAAAAGGCAGATTTGGTAGGTTTTGGAGAGGATGGGGTTTATGTTGCTTTGTCCAAACAATAAGACAAAACATTTGAAGGTATAAATGCTTATTTGAAGCAAAGAGCTGTCTTTTGAAAGAAAGACGGCTCTTTATTTATTGAAAAAATGTATTTTGGAAGAGAAAACCATATTGTTTTAGAATTTAAACACTACCGAACTATGTCTAAGGAAAATGATTTGAAATTGGCGGAGGAGTATTTTGAGGAGGGGAGTGAATTGGAGAAAACAGTAAAGTATGAAGAAGCGATACAGCGATATGAGCAAGCGAGTGTCTTGTATGAAAAATGGGAAGTTTGGGAGAAGTGGGTGAAGGTAAATAATGATATTGGGTGGAACTTTTATTGTTTATTGAAATATGACATAGCAATAGAATGGTTTCAACAAGTTTTAGAGAAAGGGAAAAAAAAGTTAGGGTATAAACATCCTAATATAGCAGGTAGTTTAAATGACTTAGGAGCTTCTTATATTGCTAAAGGAAATTATGACCTTGCCATTGCTTGCCATCAAGAAGCATTGGCTATTCGTAAAAAATGCTTGGGTAACGAGCACCTCCAGGTAGCGGCGAGTTTAAATAATTTGGGGGTCTGTTGTTATTTAAAGGGGGATTATAACCTTGCTATTAGTTATTATCAAAGTACCTTGGTTATTCGTAAAAAAAAATTAGACGAGAAGCATCCGAAAATAGCAGCTACCTTAAACAATATAGGTGGGTGTTATTATACTAGAGGAAATAATGACCTTGCCATTCGTTTTCATAAAGAGGCATTAGCTATTTGGAAAAAAAACTTAAGTAAGGAAGATCCAAAAATAGCTGATAGTTTAAACAATTTGGGTGCATGTTATGAATCTAAAAGAGATTATAGTCTTGCCATTGCTTTTCATAAAGAGGCTTTGGCTATTCGTAAAAAAAAATTCGGTGAGAATCATTTTTTTGTATCAAGGAGTTTGAACAATTTGGGTGTATGTTATCAAGCTAAAGGAGAGAACGATCTTGCTATTGATTTTTATGAAAAGACTTTGACTATTCGTAAAAAAAACTTAGACAAGAATCATACTGAGATAGCAAGGGTTTTAAATAATATAGGAACATGTTATACTTCTAAAGGGGAGTATGACTCTGCCATTAGTTTTCACCAAGAAGTCTTGGCTATTCGTAAAAAAAACTTAGGCAAGAATCATATTGATATAGCATATAGTTTCAATAACCTTGGGACATCTTATCAGGCTAAAAAAGAGTATGACCGTGCTATTGTTTTTCATAAAAAGACTTTGGCTATTTGGATAAGAAATTGGGACAAGAACCATCCACATATAGGAGGTAGTTTGAATAATTTGGGAACTTGCTATCAGGCTAAAGGAGATAATAATCATGCCATTAATTATTATCAAAAAGCCTTAATTGCGTTGGTTCCTTCTTTTCATCAAGAAGCTATTTTTCAAAACCCAATTCTAATAAACTATAGTAGTGGAAATTATTTATTAAATGCTTTAGAGGGAAAAACGAAAACAATATTGGAGATTTTCACACAACAAACAGAACAAATCAAATACCTTCAATCCGCCCTCTCCACCATTCACCTAGCAACTGACCTAATCACAGACCTTCGCCAAAGCTACAAAACCGAAGGTTCTAAACACACATTAGCAGAAAATGCCGCCAAAACCTACAATCTCGCCATCAAAATCGCCATCAAAACAACCAAAATTTATCAACCCCTCCCTTCAATTCCTCAACACCTTGAATTCGCCAATATACCCTACACCATTGAAGGTTGCAAAAACTTAGCCTTCAGTTTTTCCGAACAATCCAAAGCCATCCTCCTCCTTTCCAGCCTCAAAGATTTCGAAGCCAAAGCCGCTGCCAATATCCCCAAAAACCTATTGCAAAAAGAAAAACAGCTCAAAACAGAACTCAACTACCTCGATAAAAGCATCGCTACACAAGAGGCGAAAGGCGACCAAAAAGACGAAGAACTGCTCTCCAAATTCCAAAGTCAACACTTTGATTACAAACAACAATACGACCAATTGATTGAGCAATTTGAAGCGGATTATCCCGAATATTATCGATTGAAGTATTCGGTAGAGACGGCTTCGGTGGAGGAGGTTCAGCGCTACCTACGCCCTCAAACACCCCCCTTGCCCCCTTCAAAGGGGGAATTTTCTGTACTGATTTCATACCACATTGCAGACGAATTCATCTACATCTTCTCTATTACCTCCAATGATTATCAAACCCACTCAATCGAAAAACCCTCCAATTTTACCCAACTCATTGTGGATTTCCAAGATGCGATTGCCCTTGCAGATATTGATGAATACATGGACAGTGCCAGCATTTTGTTTGACCTATTGCTGCTACCTGTTTTGGAGGAAATACAAAATACCTCGAAACTCATCCTCATTCCACACAATGAACTCACGACCGTATCTTTTGATGCCTTGATAGATACAAGGAAACTAAAAGCAGAAAGTCGAGCCAAAATCAGTGCGGATTGTGATTTTTCGGCATTGCCCTATTTGGTCAAAGACTACGATATCAGCTACCACTATTCCGCTACGATGTTGCTTCACAGCGTAGCCCGGCAAGAGCAAAAACCACTACAAGCTGCCAGTTTTGTAGGTTTTGCACCTGTGAATTTTGATGGTTCTGAAAAGGTAGATTTGGCACTTGCCAGTAATGGAGGACAAACCAAAGTCATGCGTTCCAATCGTGCGGGAGAAAGGGCTTTGGCGACCTTGCCGAATACCGAAAATGAAGTCAAAGAGGTTTTCCAACTTTTTGAAGCCAAAGAATTGGAGGCAAAAGCCTTTTTGTATGCTTCTGCGAATAAGGAAAATTTGTTTGAAAATGCGATGAAGCACAAGTATGTGTTGATTGCGACACATGGGTATGCACAGGATGGAAATGCGGATTTGTCGGGGATTTATTTGGCGAGGGGTCAGGAGGCAGAAATCGAGGTATCGGATACCTTCAAGGTATCCGATACCTATAACCCAACACAATCAAACAATTATTTGCTCCACACCTCCGAAGCTTATCACCTCCAATTGGATGCTGAATTGGTGGTCTTGAGTAGTTGCAGCAGTGGAGTCGGCAAATTGGTGACAGGAGAAGGGATGATGGCAATTAATCGAGGCTTTTTGTATGCAGGAGCTTCCAATATTATTTTCACCCATTTCGACATTCCCGATGAGTCGAGTGGGGAATTGGTGAAGGCATTGTTTGAGCAGATATTGAAGGAAACACCCCAAAAGGAAGGAAAGGAAAGTTATGCCAGAGCTTTGCGTAAGGCAAAATTAGATTTGATAGAGCAAAAAATGAAGACACCAGAGGACTGGGCAGGTTATGCCTTGATTGGAGGGTAGAAACGCAAAAGAATCGTTTATTTTTCAAAGACCAAAGATAACAATCTCGGAACTTCCCGATTGCCCCCTTCATCAAACCATTCCTTCAATTCCACCAATCGAAAACCACACTTTGCAGCCACATCCGTAAAGTCCGAAATATGATGGGTATAAGTTTCCAATACTTCGACACCCTTTTCTGTTTCAAATCGAGCCTTGCCGCCAAGGTACTGTTTGAAAGGATGCAGTTCACAAACAAAAAATCGTCCTCCTTTCTTCAATGCCGTATATGTTTGCCGAAATACAATGACCAAATCTTCAATATGCTCCAAAATTAAATTGCAGCAAATCAAGTCGGTAGAATCTTTTGGGATGTTCCAGTTTTGGGTGATGTCCGCTTGTCGAAAAACTACTTTTGGAGAGGCGATTTTAGCCCTCGCTTTCGCCAACATTCCTTCCGAAAAATCAAGCGCAATGATGGATTCCGCTTTTTCGACCAACCATTCCGTATTCTTCCCAGTTCCACAACCCAATTCTACAACTGCTTCAAAATCGAACTTTTGCAGTGTTTGTTGAGTGGCAGTTTTGTCTAAGTCACGGGTTTTGTTTTTGTTGGAGTCGTAGGTATTTGCCCAGTGATTGTAGGCGTTTTTGATACTCATAATCTGTTACGATTTTTTGGTTATGGATTTAAATAGTGTTGAAATGCGCCAATAACTGCCGTACAAAATGGCGCAAATTTTCCATTTTGTCTGTGTTTCAAATCTTCCACAACGTTTCTCATATTTTGCTCAAATTCTTCATCGGTTTCAGCATCTTCCATGCAAATTTCAATATAAGTATCTATGGCAGTTCTTCTTAACTCAATGAGTTTTCGGTTGTTGAGATTCAATAAAGCAATAGTTGAGATAGCATTAGGGGCATTGTTTTTGGCTTCAATATTACCTGTTGTTGTAAAATGAAAATATTCTTCACAATCAGCTTGAAGTGGAGAAACAGGTGGGGGTTCTTTGTCTCCTTTTGCAGTATCACAATACATAAATCGTGGTCGAGGGTCTTTTTCACCTCCATGACAAGCAATCAACAGATTGTCAAAATCAAACATTTTGTCTGGATATTTTTCTGCTTGTTTCGGGAAAAAATGCTCAATTTTGGTTAGAATCCCTTGCAGTCCACGATTACAGTAACAACAGATAAAACCCTGTTCTTCAAAAAGATTTTTCCTCAATCTGTCTTTTTCTGGATTCTTCAATTCTCCCCAATCCCAATCTTGTGGATTTTCAGACCAAGTGGGAATGGTCGTGTTTTTCCACTCGGTGAAAAAATCAGGTTCTAAGCCTTTGACAATCATCTTCATTGCATCAGTTTTTGTTTGCGTCTCGTCAAAATATCTGCCTTAACAAAAGGAGGGTAATCGCTCCCAATTTCTTCCTCCAATTTTGTTCGTAGTTGATTGGCTTCTTGTAGCTTTCCTTCTTCAATAAGACCGAAATATTCTTCTAATTCTTCAGTCACCTCCTCATTTCGTTCCTCTGCGTCCATCATAACCTTCAAAATCCAGTTGCTGTCTCTACCGTAAGAGTAGGGAAGAGGATAAACCTTCCCATTTTCGACTGAAAAAACGCTGCCTTTCTGCAAATTGCCGATTACCTGTGGCGAATGAGTCGTTATGATGAACTGCAAATTGGGAAAAGTTGCTTCCAAATTGTCAATGACCATTCGCTGCCAAGTTGGGTGCAAATGCAGTTCAATTTCGTCAATCATCACCACACCTTCTCCCTCCAATGGTTTTTCCAAGCTTGGATTGGCAATCGACAATCGGCGAGCAATATCTCCCACCATCACCAACAATACTTTTTCACCATGCGACAATTGGTTAATCTCCAATTCCTCCTCCCCTTTTCTCACCACCATTACAGGTTGCCCTTTTCGCTTGACTCGAAGGTGGCTGAAATTAGGTAGGAAAGACTCGATAGCAGTTCTAATGGCAGCCAATTTTTTGTCTCGGTGATTTGGATTCTCGTTCAATCGCACTTCGTTCTCCAAGTCTTCCCTATTCCTAAACCATTTGAAGAAACTATTGAAGTTGATTGAAGCATCCAAAGCATTGTCATAGGCTGCAAAGGGATGGGTATTGAGTTCGTTAGGTTCGATATCAGGTTCATCTACAATTCGGTCGGTGGGGTAGTAAATGATGGTGGGGATGTTGGTAGTTGGGTTTGAAAGGGCTTTTTTTCCTAATTCTGTTAAAGTTTTAATTACTCCAGAAGGGTTATAATTAATACCAAAATCTTGTGGAGCAAGCTTATACTCAATGTTAAAATCATACTTCAATTTATTTGAGTTACTTTTGAGAATAAAAAAAATGCAATTTCTTAAACGCTTAGATACATTATTTACTTGTTTTGGAGAAATTGATGTGGCTGAAAAATTCTTATTAATTCCTTTGATTGTGAAAGAAAAACCAATCCTCAAAGCCTCCAATATGGAAGTCTTTCCACTTCCATTGTTCCCAATAAAAGCAGTTGTTTGATTATCGGAAAAGTGAATATCCGCTTTCTCAAACACTTTAAAACCTTCAATATCCAATCGTTTGATTCGCATATTTATATACTTTCGTTATCCAATAATCAAAACTCTGTGTCTCCGAGTCTCTGTGTTCAGTCACTTCAACTGTTGCCAAGACTTCCAGCCGTTGGCAAATTTTTCGCTTTTACAAAAAAATCTCTGTGCCTCCGAGCCTCTGTGTTCAATGTAAAAATACCTACATTCTACCACAAAAAAAAACCAAGCAAAGCTTGGTTTGAAACTAAAACACCCCACTATACAGCGTGAGGCAATTCAATTATATAATCACTATTTTTGAGCTACTATATCAGAATGGTAAGCGATAACCCACCACGATTTGGTTGTATTTGAAGGCATTACGAGCCGTAAAATCAGCAAATACTCTTCCTCCTGCAAAATTCAAATAACTTCCAAAAATAAAATTATATGTAAATTTCAACTTATCCTCTCCATCATCTGCAATCTGCATAAATCCTGCACCAGCACTTACATAAGGTTTTACCATCGAATTTTTCACATTGATGGGCAATACTCCATTCAAGCCAATACCAAATGAAGCAGGTGAGCCGAAACCAAAAAAGGTTTCGGGCATCAATTCAAACTTGCTGTTTTCGATGGCATAATACCATCGAAAACCCACATTAAAAGTCGTTTGTCCACCAACATTGAAGCCTGCAAAAGACGACATTCCTTGATAAGATATTCTATCTGCAAAACTCGAATCTCGTGCTTCGACAAAATCGCCTGTTGTTTTCACATTCAATTCATCCAATGTTTTATTCGTATTGTTGTAACCTGTATCGCCATTATTACCTCCATTGTTGTTGTTGTTCATTTGGTCATTCCCATTGTTACCTCCATTGTTGTTGTTCATTTGGCCATTTCCATTATTACCTCCATTGTTATTGTTGTTCATTTGACCATTACTATTGTTCATATTTCTGCCACTATTCTGTATGTTTCGGATAGAATTTTGGTTATCGTCCACTTTATCACTCACTTTTTGAACTTCCATCAACAATCTTGAAGAAAATTCAGTTAAATCTTTTTGAAGTGTATTGATATCTTCAATTCGTGCAATTTTGGTCAAGTCATTTTGTTTTTGGCGTTCTGCCATTTCAATCAAAGTTTTTTCCATTTCATCAATTTTGCGATTCAACTCTTGTTGCTGCATCATTGCTTGAACATCTCCTTGATTAAGTGCACCCGCAGCAGGAGCAATTCTTGCACCGCCAGCACCCATACCATCTAAGATTTCATCAATGATGTTCTCAAACTCAGCAGGAGACATTTGAATCGTACTTCCACCAGAACCACCTCCTACATTCGGTGAGTACATGGATTTTTGTTGCTGTTGTTGTTGTTCTTTTTGCAGTTGTTCCACTTGTTGTTTTTCCATCTCTTGAACTACTTGCTCCGCAAATTCTTTCTCTTTCATCAATGCAGCTGCTTTCTCTATATCTTTTTCCGCATAAGCTTCATTCAATTTGGTTTCTAAATCCAATACTTGTGATTCATATTGTTCTTTAAGTGCTTGTTTTTCTAGGTCATTTGCTATCTTTTGCTCTGCACTACTTGCTGCTGCCATATCCAATTGAAAAGCATTACCAGTTTTTGCTTTTTTGCCCAAAGTAAGATTCACTCCAAAAGAAGTCATCCAGCTCTCCTGCAAATCATCCGTTTGTTGAAGGTCTGCAATTTCTGTATTTGAAGTAATCAATGCACGAACATTTCCAAATACTTTCAAGCGATTGGAGAAAGGCAAGGTGATACCCGCACCAGCCATTGCAAATGCTTGGTTTTCTACCGCCATACTGTCTCGTCTTGGTACATATTTATCACCCACGCTGATATTTCCGCCACCTGCAATCAAATAAGGAGTAATCCCACTGCCAGGAGCGTTTAGGTTCATTCTCAATTCACCACCATACATAGAAAGTTTATCAAAATCGGTGCTGATAGGGCCCTCATTGATACCTTGCAAATAGAATCCACGAATACCGAGATAAGGATTGAAGTTGAAACCAGCAGAGCCACCCAACATCCAAGTATTTCTAAATCCCAAATCTTGATGAAATTGCACCTTGGCGATAGTAGGTTCGATAGGTGTACGTACTCCTTGAAGCCCATCGGTGAAGGTTCTGAAATAAGCTTTGTCCAACTCCGACAAAGTGCCAGGTCGTCGCCCGCCTAAGTAAATTTGAACCGAAGCAGCCAAAGACCAGTTTCTCAATTCTTTTACTTCCAAATCATCTTCTATCACACCCAAATCGGCTCTGTCTTCTTCTGTCAGTAAGTTTCTTACGGTATTGTAGTTATAGCGGGTATTTTTGGCTTCAATCATCAGCGTTGAGCGGTCGCCCAAACTAAATTTGACACCAGCACCTACTTGTGCATATATTTGTTTGGTGGCCTCCATTGTGTCCAACTCAATCGATTGAACACCTGTTCCAAAAGTGACAAAAGGCAAAAGTGCGCCCTTGCTTAGGTTGGCTTTTAAATCTCCTCCCCAACGAGTGATTTTCACATCACGAGGCGTAAACAAAGAATCAGGAAAATCTGCCAAACCATAATTACTAAAATCGGTTTGTAAATTTCCAGACTGCATATAGTTCGCTCTAAGTTCCAAGTATTCACCAAAGCCCAAACCAAACTTACCACCAAACAAAAGACCATCTTCAAGACCTGCCTGATCGTCCCACCAAACATTTTCGACAGTGGGTGAAAGTGTATAACTAATTCCTGAAACTTGTGCAAAACTTGACTGCCAGCCTATACACAATAGCATTGCTAAAATCCCTTTTAAATAATATTTTTTCATTATTGAATCTTTATTTTTGAACAAAAGTGTCTTATACGTTACAGACACCAATTCTAAAATTGGTAACTCTTATGCAGAGGTTTTTTGATATATTTTTTATGGGCAGAAAATTTTCAATATACCTACAAATAGAAGTTGTGGAAGATTAATCCTTTTGTAGAGAATGACTTAGGTGTGAATTATACCTTTTAGAAATAAACTTTAAAGAGTCTTTTTTTCTTACAAAAAATCTTGAAGTTTATTTCTGCAAATAAAACCCTAATTGGAATGGATAATGTTGTTCTATTCAGATATGCAACGCAAAGATAGTGAAAGTGTTTACAACAAAAAAA
>JBMYXW010000039.1:0-10857 GCA_049608825.1 Chitinophagales bacterium | reverse complement strand
TATCTATCATATCTAAATAAGGGGTGAGGTATCGATTTGATTTGAAGCTGCCAATTTTGTAAACTCTTTTCTTGCCATATTGGTACCAAACTTCGGCATAAAAATTCATACATCCATAAAGATTGATGCGGTAGTTGCCTTCTACTCGCACCATGATGTAGTTACATTCTTCCCACAGAAAGGTCAGCTGTTGACCTCTTGCAAGAAGCTCAAATTCTCGCAATCTAAACATAAAGCACTGGTAATTTTATGGTTAAGATATTTGAGTATTTAAGAATTATGGTAGAGTTCTTGAATACTCAAAAATAAAAGGGGGAATTGGTAAGATTTTAGTATTAAAATGTTAACAAAGTTAAAAGATATATGGGGGAAATGCAAATATTTGTGTAAACTTGACTTTTCTGTGAATAGAATAGGAGAGTGATTCTTATCTAATTCCACAAGAACCCACTATAGCCCCTACCAAACCCTCAATAACAGCCAATAGGGATTGCATGATTTTTTGAATTGCTGGGAATATTTCACTTAGTTTGCAGGAAGCAACATCAGAAAAAGGTTCGATGTAGGGATACACATAAGACGTATTTTTGACCCAATCTGCTAATAGTCCGCTACTGTCAGACATTGAAATAACGGTACTATATCCAATAATAAGGGCGATTACCCAAAGAAAAATACCCAATGAACGGTTCAGTTGCGAGAGGTGGGCAGCTTTCATAAACTGCTCTAAAGTATTACCAATGAAGTAGAAAAAGCCTCCTACCATAATTATTAGGATGATAAAAGCCAATATAGGAGTGAAGGAATTTCCACCTATAAAAAATTTATCTAAGACCCTTGAAAAAATGAAGCTGAATCGCAAAGCAATAAACAAGGTCACTACGAATTTCGCAATAGATAGAAGAGTTCCTATAAAGCCTTTTTTCAGTCCTTGAGAAATGCCATAAATGAGAACCACCAGAAATGAAATGTCAATGGGATTTATTGCCATGATGATTGTTATTTACTCAACAGTTGTTTGACTATGGTTGAAATGGTTTTACCATCGGCTTTTCCAGCAAATTGCTTAGATGCCATGCCCATGACCTTGCCCATATCACGCATAGATGATGCGCCTGTATCTGCAATGATTTTTTGTAAGACAGTTGTTAGTTCTTCAGTAGATAGTTGTTTGGGTAAGTAGTTTTCAATCACTCCAATTTCTTCTTCTTCTTTTGCTGCCAATTCATCTCTGCCTTGTGTACGGTATATTTCTAAAGAGTCTTTTCGCTGCTTCACCATTTTGGAAAGCATCTTAATTTCCGTAGCTTTTTCCATTTCTCCGCTTGCGCCTTCAGCCGTTTTTGCCAATATGATTTGAGATTTAATAGCTCTCAATGTTCGCAAACTTGCTTTGTCTTTTGCCAACATTGCCGTTTTTATATCACTGTTTATCAACTGCTCTAAACTCATTTTGTATTTAATTTTTGTAAAAATCTCTTAAAGAAATACTTCACCTGTTGTTTTATAACTTACAAATGTACAAAGAATAACAGATTCAATCCAAATATTCTTTTCCACTTCAATAACACATTTATGCGAAATTTAGTTCCATTAAGTGTTTTATTCCAAAAAAACGAAAACCTCAAATACTTGGCATTAGACCAAATATTTGAAGCCTTTGTTTTCTGTCAATTCTTTCACCTAAGAAATTACAAATGTTTACAACGAACTGAATATTAATTTATTCAAAACTCATCATTCACCATTCAAAATTACACATTAAACCTTCATCTTTCCATGACACTGTTTGTATTTCTTGCCACTTCCACAAGGACAAGGCTCATTCCTTCCTACCTTAGGTTGCTCACGACGGAATGTTTGAGGTTTTTTACTTTCACCTGCTCCTTCTGCCGCTTGTCTTTGAGCCTCAGCACCTTTATCCAAAGAAGTGTCACGTCCTGCTTTCATCTTGCTCATATCGGTTTTTCGAGGCTGTCGAGCCTGTTGAACCTCATTAGAGCTTTGTATTGCAATGCCTGCTTTGAACAAGAAAGAAGTCAAGTCTTTGTTCATTTCCGTTACCATCACCTTGAAGAGCTTGTAGGCTTCTTGTTTGTAAATCAATAAGGGGTCTTTCTGCTCATAAACAGCCGTTTGTACCGACTGCTTCAATTCATCCATTTGACGCAAGTGCGTTTTCCAAGCCTCATCAATAAAAGCCAAAGATGCTGCTTTTTCCAACTCTCTTACCAAACTTCTACAATTTGTATTGTAGGCTTCCTCCAAGTTGACGACTACAGTAATGCCTCTATTTCCATCGGTAAATGGAAAAGATACTCGCTCGTAGGTTTTTCCTTTGTCGTGATACAATCGTTCAATAAACGGAAAACCTTGTTTAATAATCGATTCCGTCTTACGCTTATAAGCCTGCGAAATCTCCACATATAGTTTGTCCGCCAGCATTTCTTCTCCGCCGCCCTGAAATTCTTCCTCGTCAATAGCTGTACCAATGGCAAAATAACGAATCAAATCCTCTTTGAAACTTTGATAATTCCCTTCCACACCTTTGTTCTCAAATACGACTTCATCCGACAAATCTTGAAAAGTATTGTACAAATCCACGCTCAAACGCTCGCCAAACAAGGCGTGCTTGCGTTTTTTGTAAATCCCTTCTCTTTGGGCATTCATCACCTCATCGTAGTCCAACAATCGCTTACGAATCCCAAAGTTGTTTTCCTCTACTTTTTTCTGTGCTCGGGCAATGGACTTGGTAATCATTGAGTGTTGAATCACCTCACCTTCCTCATAGCCCATTTTGTCCATAATCTTCGCAATCCGTTCTGTACCAAACAAACGCATCAGATTATCCTCCAACGACACATAAAACTGTGAGCTACCTGGATCTCCTTGTCGTCCTGCACGACCTCGAAGCTGACGGTCAATTCGACGGGCATCGTGTCGTTCTGTGCCCACAATCGCCAAACCTCCTGCCTCTTTCACTCCTTCACCCAACTTGATGTCCGTACCACGACCTGCCATGTTTGTTGCCACGGTCACTTGACCTGCTTGACCTGCTTGAGCCACAATTTCCGCTTCTCGGACGTGGTTTTTGGCATTCAGAACATTGTGGTCAATACCTCTCATTTGAAGAGTGCGGCTCAACAATTCTGAAGTCTGAACCGAAGCTGTACCGACCAATACAGGTTGTCCTCTTTTGGTCAATCGAATGATTTCTTCAATAGAAGCATTGAATTTTTCTCGTTCTGTACGGAATACCAAATCTTCTTCATCAAGCCTTGCAATTGGACGATTCGTAGGAATCACCACCACATCCAGTTTGTAAATGTCCCAAAATTCTCCTGCTTCGGTTTCGGCTGTACCTGTCATACCCGAAAGCTTGTGATACATTCTGAAATAGTTTTGAAGGGTAATGGTCGCAAAAGTCTGCGTTGCAGCTTCCACCTTGACATTTTCTTTTGCTTCAATCGCTTGGTGCAATCCATCCGAATAACGGCGACCATCCATCATACGCCCCGTTTGTTCATCAATGATTTTTACCTTGTTGTCCTTCACCACATATTCCACCTCTTTCTCAAAAAGTGTGTAGGCTTTCAATAATTGATTGACAGAGTGAAGGCGTTCAGATTTTACAGAAAAATCTTGCAGAAGTTTGTCTTTTGCTTTTATTTTATCAACGGTTATCATACCCGAATTTTCGATGTCCGCCATATCGCCTCCAATATCAGGCATCACAAAAAGATTGGTGTCCTCTCCATCTTTGGTGATGAGTTCCGTACCTTTTTCGGTCAATACCACATTGTTGTTCTTTTCTTCAATGACAAAGTACAACTCTGCATCCACTTCGGGCATCCGTTTGGATTGCTCCTGCATGTAAAAATTCTCTGTATTCTGCAAGATGGTCTTAATCGAAGGCTCACTCAAGTACTTAATCAAAGGTTTGTATTTGGGCAATCCCCGAAAAGCACGCAATAAATCCAAACCTCCACTTCCAACTTCTGCTCCTTTATTGCCTTCCTTGATTTTTTTCTTCGCCTCTACCAAATATTTAGAAACCAATCTTTTTTGTGTATCATAAAGGTTCTGAATACGAGGCTTCAAGTCATCGTATTGATGTTCATCTCCCCTTTCTACTGGTCCTGAAATAATCAAAGGGGTTCGAGCATCATCAATCAAGACTGAATCTACCTCATCAATCATCGCAAAGTGATGTTTACCCTGTACCAGTTCGTTTGGATTCCGAACCATGTTGTCTCGCAGATAATCAAACCCAAATTCATTGTTCGTACCATAAGTAATGTCTGCCTTATAAGCTTTTTTGCGTTCATCAGAGTGTGAACGGTATTTGTCGATACAATCGATGGTCAAGCCCAAAAATTGGAAAATTGGAGCCATCCATTCGGAATCCCTTTTTGCCAAATAATCATTGACCGTAATGACGTGTACACCTTGATGCGTCAAGCCATTGAGGTAAGCAGGCAAGGTAGCCACCAAGGTTTTACCCTCTCCCGTAGCCATCTCTGCAATTTTTCCTTGATGCAAAATAATCCCACCAATCAACTGTACATCGTAGTGTACCATGTTCCAACTCACCTCAGCACCCGCAGCCATCCAGGTCATTTTGTAAACAGCTTCGTCTCCTTCAATGACAATATGAGGATTGGTGACAGATAAATCTCTATCCAAATCTGTTGCCTTAGACCGAAGTTCATCCGTTGATTCTGTAAAACGGCGAGCCGTTTCCTTTACTACCGCAAAGGCTTCGGGTAGTATTTCATTCAAGACTACCTCCAGTTCTTCGTCTCTTGTTTTCTTGAGTTTATCCACCTCTTTGTATCGCTCCTCCTTTTCTTCTGGATCAACATCGGGGTTGTTGATGGTCGTCTTTTCAATTTCTGCAATTTCTGCGTCAATAGATGCGAGGTGAGTGGCTATACGCTCTTGAAAAAAAGCGGTTTTTGCTCTCAATTCATCATTACTGATGTTGGGCAAAGGGAGGTATGCTGCCTTGATTTGTTCAACTATAGGCATGACCATTTTGATGTCTTTGCCAGATTTATCGCCCAGAATAGTTGAAATTATTTTATTTACAAAACCAAACATGATTAATATATTTCAAGTTTAAAATTCGTTGTTTGCTTTGTTGTCACACTGACAGCCAAACAATCAGTAAAATTACAATTATTTGTTCATTTTATCGGTTTACAAGAGAGTCAAAGATTGTACCGCTACGATTTATACTGACATTATTACAGTTTTTTGCAGTATAGACTGACGATGAGTCGGATTTTGAATTATAGATAGCATGAATGAGGTAGGCAAATGTTTGGGTGTATTGCTTAAGTATCACCTCAAAGTAAAGGCTATTCTTTAAGCAAATTGATAGAGATTTGTAGTAATTTTGGTGAAAATCAAATCTTATGTACATTTTACCTGAAGGTGAAGATATTCACACACTCAAAGGATTATTGGCTACAAAGGCTGATAAAATCAATTTTTTGCACTTCAAAAAAAATCTGATTGTTATTCCCAAAGAAGTTTTTGAGCAAGAAGAAAAGATTGTTCTATTGGGATTGCAAGACAATCAAATTACCGAATTGCCTCCCGAAATAATTGAATTAATGAATCTCGAAGTCTTACTTCTTGATAATAATTTGCTCAATGAGATTCCTGCTGAAATAGGTAAATTGGCCAATTTGAGGCGTTTACATGCCGAAATGAATGGAGTAACGAATGAGTGGGAAGAAGAGGATGATGATGTCAATGATGAAGAATATCCTTTGAGTCTTGCTGCAAATTTTCTTCCCAAGCAACGAAACGCCATCTCTCGAATAGCTCCCGAAATCGGGGAATTAAAACAACTCCTATCACTAAAATTAGACAGCAACAATCTAAAAGAGCTTCCTAATGAAATAGGGGACTTAGCCAATTTACAGCACTTATCCCTGCCCTTCAATGAACTAGAAACACTACCTTCAACGATTGAGAAATTGCAGAACTTAACTTATCTTAATGTCAGCCATAATCCTGTTACCCACCTTCCCAAAGAAATTGGCAATCTTAGAAACTTGAAACGTTTGCGATTAAATTTTACGGAACTGTATGAGTTGCCCAGTGAAATAGGAAATTTAGAGAATATGGAGCTACTGGAATTGGCATCCAAAAACTTAGAACATTTACCTCCCTCACTTCAATACTTAAAAAAAATGACTGGTTTGTGGGCCTTTGCTTCTTCAATCAAAGTTTTGCCAAAAGAAATTTGTAGCTTGGAAAAACTTCAGTATATGGTAATTGCAGCGAATCAATTGCAGTCTTTGCCCCACCATTTTGTGGATTTACAAAATTTGAAAACCTTAGACATTTCCTACAATACTTTTAAGAATACTTTTGAAGAAATACAGAAAATTTGTGAATTGAAGAGTTTGGAAAACCTCAATTTGGCAAAACTTCAATTGAAAATTTTACCAAACAGTATTCTCCAATTACAAAATCTGAAAAGTTTGATATTGAACGGTTGCCAATTGGACAATGCTTTGGATGAAGTCCAAAAAATCACTGGCTTGAAAAATCTTGTTTATTTGTATTTAGAAAACTTGAATTTAGAAATTATTCCTCCTACCTTCAGTGAATTACAAGGCTTGGAAATGTTGAATTTGAAGAATGTGCCATTGAAGGAAATTCCAACACCTTTATTTGAACTCCAAAAACTGAAACAATTGACCTTTAGTGAAGGTGTTTTTTCTGAAGAACAAGAAGCTCTCATACAGGAAGCTTTGCCCAATTGTGAGGTGTGTTTTGAGAGTTGGTAAAAAATCTAACTATTTCACTACCTCCCTCAACATCGCCAAAGTCTCCTCACTATCCCAATTCATCATACCCGTATTCTCAAAAACAACCTCGCCCTTGCTATTATAAATGTATGTTTGAGGAATCTCAAAAACACCTAATAGTTTGATATTGTCATTGGTTTTGAGGTATCGAAAACCATACGGTTTGGCTTCGTGGTAGCGTTTGATAACCTCCATTTTTTCTTGTGATACCATCACAAACTGAAAACCCTCTTTCTCCAAAATCTGTCTAGCACGTTCCATAGCGGGTTTTTCTTGTCGGCAAGGTGGACACCAAGTTGCCCAAAAATTCAAGAAAATTGGCTTGCCCTTCAAATCCTCCAAATTGACTACATTGCCATCCAAATCCACCAAGTCAATTTTGCTCAACTTCATATTGCTGACATTGCAGCTATTCAATACAGCGATTGTACAAAATAAAATCGCTATCAAAATGTACTTACTCGTTTTCATTCAATTCAAAATTTGGGTATTAAAAACTTGTTAATTGTTCACATCTGCAAAACGAAACTGCTTTTTTGAATGTTCCAACAAAAGTAGGCAAATTCAGCCTCTGTCCTTCGATTGACAGTTAGTAGGTTGGGTTTTAACCCGACCAAAGACTATCTTCAAAAATCAAACAACAACAATATGACCACCAATACTTCTATTTCATCCAAGACTGTACTTCAATGTCAAAAAGAAAACTTCTTCCTTGCCGATGATGTCACCTATCTCAATGGTGCTTATATGGCACCTTCCCACAAAAGCGTAGATGCGGCAGGAATTAAGGGGATTCAGAGTAAAAGAACGCCCGATCAAGTGAGTAGCAATGATTTTTTCGAGTCTTTGGGGAAACTACGAATCGCTTATTCGGAACTTATCAACAATCCTGAACCGAACCGAATTGCCAGTATTCCAGCAGTTTCTTATGGTACGGCAATTGTGGCGAAGAACATACAAATCGAAAAAGGTGAAAATATTGTTTTGATAGGAGAGCAGTTTCCGAGTAATGTCTATGTTTGGCGGGAATTAGCAGCAAAAAATGGGGCGGATATTCTCACCGTTTCCGCTCCCGATACCAAAACGAATCGAGGCAAAATTTGGAATGAACGCTTGTTGGAAACCATCAATTCCAAAACAAGATTGGTGGCTATGTGCCATGTACATTGGGCGGATGGGACTTGGTTTGATTTGGAAGCAGTTCGAGAACGAACCCGTGAAGTGGGTGCGCTTTTGGTGATTGATGGGACACAGTCCGTTGGTGCATTGCCTTTTGACATACAGGCGATTCAACCCGATGCCTTGATTTGTGCGGGCTATAAATGGCTCATGGGTCCTTATTCTTTGGGTGTAGCTTATTTTGGAGAAGCCTTTGACAATGGCAATCCCATTGAAGAAAGTTGGTTCAATCGCTACAAAAGCGAAGACTTTGCAGGTTTGGTCAATTATGAAGACAAATACCAAGCTGGTGCATGGCGTTACCAAGTGGGTGAATCCAGCAATTTTGCACTACTTCCTATGCTCTTAGCCTCCCTCAAAAATTTGAATGAGTGGAAACCCCAAAACATTCAAGCCTACTGCAAAGAAATTACGATGCGCCCCATAGCTGCCTTGAGAGATATGGGTTGTTGGGTAGAGGATGTTGACTTTAGAGCTTCGCATTTGTTTGGTGTTCGACTTCCAGAAGGCGTATCCATGGAGGCATTGAAGCAGCGATTTGCGGAAGAGAAAATCTATGTGTCGTTGCGAGGCGATGCAGTGCGGGTTTCACCTTCGATTTACAATGAGGAGAAAGATTTGTGGCATTTGGTGGAGGTATTGAAGGAGTTTGTTTAGTTCTTTTTTTCCACCAATTTGATAATCATTTCTTTCTGTGCCTTTAACATTTTCAAGATAAGAATCAATTCTTCCATTTTCTCACTATTGTAGCCATCTGAGATGTAATAATTTTTGCCTTTTAATCGGACAAAAAACCAAAAACGTCCAATAATGTAAATACCATACAAAGGTACATGGCTAAATGAAGTAGGTTTAGGGTTGAATAAAGTAATTTCTTCCTTTTGACTGTTCAATAGTTGGGCTGTCCAAAGTGTTACCAAAAGTTGCCCAAGAGGGTCATTGGAGGAATCTTTTTCTTTTTTGTGCTCATGTATGAAAAAGAAAGGATGCCTTGGGGCATATAAACCACTGGCAACCATCCATTCTACTTTTCCTTGAATAACACTATTGTTGTAAGTAACCTTCATTTCTCTTTCAGCAAAAGAGGCAACCTCTAATTCATACAGGTCGAAATCTACTATTTCAAGTACAGAGCTAATAAATTTTTCCCGCAATTCTTGTTCATTCCATCCCCTGATAAATAGACGTAATTTTTGATTGAGTTTTGACAATCGTTGTAATTCTTCTTCTTCAATAGAATGAGTTTCTGCTTGTTTCAGCCAATCGGATAAAAAACCTTCTGCCTCCAATACTTGTTTGAGTCCAAAAGCATTTCTCACCATTTCTTCTGTAAATGAAGAAAATGTATAGGTAGGCATTTTGGTTTCTTTGTTTTTCATTGCGGTTCTTTTTCCTAAAAATAAGTAATTAAAAGGTTTTAAGCAAGTAATCTGAACATAAAGATTAACCAAATCTAAATATAGGTTTCTTCAATTTTTCCTTTATAATTGGAATCCAACTCTCTTTTGCAAACTTGAAATCTGCCATTCCACAATAAGAATAGATAAAAGCCTTCCTTTCCTTTAAAATCTGCTTTTTCTTCTGCAAATCAATTGGATAGTTATTTGCTTTGGCGATTACTTCAATGGCATACAAAGCTGTTTCAGCCACCTTCAATACAGGGTCGTTGAGTTTTTTGAGAAGAAAAGGTATCGCATTGATGTCCTTCAACTGCCCCAATTTTATGGCAGTCAATCGGCGGATTTTGTAAGAGGGAGATTGAAGGAAACTCACCAATTGAGGAGTGTTTTGGGTAAACACATAATAATGGAATTGAAGCTTTTGGAAAGTTTTCATAGGCAAGCGATTTTATGATTCAACGAGAACAGTGCGTAAAAAAGTTCCCTGATTTTTGTAGAAAACAAATCACTCGTATAGCATACTCTAAATAGGTGGTAGTTTTTGTTGGGGACTCCTTTGGGAGTCAAATATTTGTAGAAATAGAGAAGAAAGTATCGCCACAACTCCTTTTGGAGTTGAACCACAGTAGTATTGGTTGCTGCTATTTGGGTTGAACTCCGATGGAGTTCTGTAATTGTTTTCTATGGTTTTTCTACAAATATTCAAGTTCTAACGGACTTCATATTTACCCTTTATTTACTTTTGGTTGTACTAATCGCCAATCCACCAATCACTAAGTCAGTGCATTTTCAATGCCCGAATCCAAAGTATAAAGACAAGAAGTCTCCAAACTATTCACCCGTTCTCGAATACGGTTCATATCAATTCTATCGCCTCTAAGCGCAAAAACATTGATGTCTGCAATAGGCACTTTACTGTCCAAAGAGGGAGTCGTTTCTTGCCCTAGGATTGAAGTTTCCTCTCCTTCAATAGGGTTGTATTCTGCCGAAATTTCACTAAAAAAGTAATACATCTGGACATCTTTGGGAATTCGAGCCAAGACAAATAGTTTTTTCATGTATTTCTCTGCCAATTTCCTCGAAGATTCCTTGTTATCCTTGTCAAAATCAGTGATAACTGTAATCACATTCAATTTCGCTTTCCAGTTGCGTTTCAATAGGTAAGCTACCAAAAGTGCAATATTGACATCCTCTACACGGAAATCGCTGAAATCATCCAAATTATTGAAGTAAATCCACAGATTGGCGGTTTTCTCCAAACCCAAACCCACTTTTCGATAAGGCACATAGAGCATCGCACCCATTTTATAAATGCGGGCTTGCTGCAATAAAATAGCGGTTTCCTTGTCTTCTGTTTTATCATCGGTCAAGCTGAGAAACAAGATGTTGGGGCGAAAAAATGCTGCTTTGAGGGATTGCATACTCGTCAAAACGCCCGCCAAATAGGT
>JBMYXW010000038.1:0-10925 GCA_049608825.1 Chitinophagales bacterium | reverse complement strand
CTAACCTCCGTTTATACTGAGATAGGCAACCATTACTATCAGGAAAAAGCTTATCAAAAAGCCCTTGACTTCTATCAACTTTCGTTGAAAACAGCAAAAAAAACAAATAACTCTGTCAAAATTGGGGGTAATTTGTATAAGATAGGACGGATATATCTTTATTTGCAGAACAATGGTGCAGCTATTGAAGCCTTTTTGGAAGCCTACGACTTGGAGTTGGTTAAGACAAAATCCAATTTTCCGTATATTGGAAAACTTGCCAACTATATTTCAAAAACCTACAAAGAAATTGGAAACTTAGAACTCGCTTACCAATATCGACTAAAGGCTTTGCAGGTATTTGAAGAATTGAAGGATTCTACCAATATCGCTATTTCAAAGTTTGAAATGGGAAATATCTTTTTTTTCCAAGACCAATATACAACAGCTATTCAATATTATGAGAAAAGTAAACAAATGGCTTCTCATTTGGAGGTTGTAGGTTTGGTGATGGCGAGTATAGGGTCTATCGGTAGTGCTTATGATAGGTTGGGGCAGGTAGAAAAGTCATTGGAATACAACCTGCTTTCTTTGAAAATAGCTGAAGAAAATAAGCTTGAAAGACAACAGGCAGATGCTTTACACAATGTCGCTTCCAATTACCATGTATTGGGCTATTGTAACGAGGCTTTGGAATACTATCAAAAATCGCTGGACTACAAACTCCAACACGACAATAAGTTTGGAGAAGCAGGTACATTGAGAGCAATAGGTGGAGTTTATTTGGATTTAGAAAACAGTTCTAAGGGCATTTACTACTTGAATGAGGCACTTGCAGTCGCAGAAGAAATCAACTCAGATACTCGCCGAATGGATGTCTATCAACGTTTGGCATCTGCTTATGAACAAAGCAAAATGCCTGCCCAAGCTTGTAAATACATGAAGGCTTATATGGGATTGAAGGATTCGGTCTTGAACCAAAACACCTTGGAGACAATGGCACAGGTCAAAACTCGATACGAGGTAGAAAAACGAGAAAAGGAGATTTCTTTTTTGAAGAATAAAAACGAAGTATTGGAAAAAGACCGTGAAATTGCAGGACTTAGAAGCATGGCTTTGATAGGTTTGGTCTTGGGTTTGTTTTTACTCCTACTGATTGGAACGGTTTCTTACAACAATCAAAAACGTTATAACAATCTCCTTGAAGAAAAAACACAGCAAATCGCTCTTCAAAACACAGAGCTGGAAATCGTCAATCAACGACTAGAAGCCGTCAATCAATCACAAAAAAGCTTCAATGATGTTTTGGCTGCTAAAACAAAACAAATCGAACTCCAAAATAAACAGTTGGAGAATACAAATGAGGAACTCAAACAGTTTGCTTATGTAGCTTCTCACGACCTCAAAGAACCGTTGAGAATGATAAGTTCCTACACTTCTTTGATTCAACGAAGATATACAAAGAACCTCGATGCAGGAGCTCAAGAGTTTATGAGCTATATCACAGATGCTACACACCGAATGACCCACCTATTAGACGATTTACTTGCTTATTCGAGAATCAGCACAAACAATAAAAACAGAGACCAAATCAATTTGAAGGAAGTTATTGAAGGAGTACTCGCCAATCTGCATTTGACAATTCAACAAAAAGGTGCAAAAATCCACATAGACGACCTCCCCCGAATCAATGCAAATCGCTCTCAAATAGGTCAATTGTATCAAAATCTTATCAGCAATGCCCTCAAATTTTCGGATAACGAACATCCACAAATAGACATTTGTGTTCAGAAAAACAATACAAAGTACATCTTTTCGGTCAAGGATAATGGCATCGGAATTTCACCTGAGCATCAACAAAAAATCTTTGACATGTTCAGCCGTCTTCATACCCGACAAGAATATGAAGGCACAGGTATTGGTTTGGCGACCTGCAAAAAAATCATAGAACGGCATGAGGGAATCATCTGGGTAGAATCCGAAAAAGGCAAAGGTTGTACTTTCTTTTTCGTCATTCCTTCTGATAATATAATAACAAAAACATCAACACATTCATCAAGCTCTAAGAACCTCCCACAAACAAATACCATCATTATTCCTTAGTCATCAATCCATTAAATATCAATCCCTTCAAATACATCAATCGCTCTCCCTCCTTCCATTCCCCCTCTGTTTATCCTTTTACTTTTGGTATAATCTTTGGCATACTTAGGATAGATTAAACAAAACAACAAACATTTAGTATTAAATCCTAAAGTCATGAAAGTTATAAAAAAGGTTCAGAAAGAAAATTCTGTCATACCACTCACCAAAGCAACACAAATCAGTCTAAGGGGAGGTAGAGTTCAACAAAAATTTGTTTCTGACAAAGAAGGCAGTCACTCCAGCCCCCCAAGATGGAAAGACGAATAAACAAACGCTCTCCCCTCCTTTCAAATTCAAATCAAAATATCATTTACACATTGAACATTAATTACTTGCATTCAAAATGTATAAGCCCCTACTATATCGACACATTGCGTTTTTTTGCTACTGCATTGTATTTGGAATACTGAACATACAAGCTGAAGGAACTCCTTCAATCTCCATAGGCAAACAGTCTCAAGCAAATATTCAATCAACAGCAATTTCCAAAAAGGAAAAAGCTGTTGTAGCAAACGACTTGTACGAACTGGGCAAAGAACACTACAAAAATAATGATATTGAAGCTGCTTTGTTGGTTTTTCTCGAAGGCTTAGAGCAAGTAGAACCCTTCGATGTGCCTGAATTGCAAGTGAAAATAACCCACAAACTTTCAAGCATTTACCAAGAAATCGGAAATTTTGAATTGGCATACAATTACCAACTTCAATCCTTAGAACTCTCCGAAATCACTTCCGACTCTTTGAGCATTGCTAAATCCCTTTATGAGATTGGGACTATTTTTTTCTTCCAAAATAGCTTTGGGCTTGCTCTTCAAAACTACACCAAATCTAAAAAACTGGTCGAAAAACTACAAGACAGCATTGGCATCTACTCGTGTTTGGGTGCTATCGGAAGCGTCCACAATCGCTTGGGAAACACCCAAAAATCGTTGATAATCAATCTTCAAGCATTTAAACTTGCAGAAAAGATGAACTATACAGAAGGCATTGCATACGCTCTTCACAATATTGGAGCAGATTACCACGATTTGGGGTATTGTGAAACAGCCTTGAACTACTACAACAAAGCACTTAAGTACAAAAAAGAAATTGGTGACAAATTCGATGAAATTCCCACCTTGCAGTCAATCGGTGTCATTCACTTGGACTTCAATGAAACAAACAAAGCACTTGCCTTCTTCAATGAAGCACTTGATTTATCAAAACATATTGATGCAAAATCAAGAAAAGCAGAAATTTACAAATCTCTTTCTACTACTTACGAATTACAAAACAACATACAAGAAGCTTTCAGATACATGAAAGCCCATACCTTACTACGAGATTCCATCCTAAATGAGGACATCCTAAAGGAAATGGTACAGTCCAAAACCCGTTATGAAGTCACCAAAAAGGAAAAAGAAATTGTCCTGCTCACAAAAGAAAATGAGTTATTGGGCAAAAACAAAGAAATCGCTTCCTGGAAAAACTACTTCCTTGGCGTTTTGGTTGCATTTCTACTATTCACCTCCGTATTGTTCTTTTATTACTACAAAAACCAACAACGCTACAACGATTTGTTGGCAGACAAAAACCTGCAAATACAAGAACAAAACGAACAATTGGCAGAAGTAAACGACCTTCAATCCAGCTTCAACGAAACCCTCAAAACCAAAAACGAACAAATCGAACTGCAAAACCAACAACTCGAAAGCTCCAATAAAGAGCTCAAACAGTTTGCCTATATTGCCTCACACGACCTCAAAGAACCTCTCCGAATGATTGGCTCTTACACTTCACTGCTTCGCCGCCGATATGCCAACAAACTCGATGAAGGCGCACAAGAATTCATGGGCTTCATCACCGAAGCCACAACCCGAATGAACAGCCTACTCGATGACCTACTGACCTACTCAAAAGTAGGCACACAAGAACTCCAAAAAGAACCTGTCAAAATGGGCGAAATCGTAGAAGTTGCGATGGCTAACCTTCAACTAAATATCAAACAAAAAGAAGCGAAAGTAAATATTGGCAGTTTGCCAGAAGTCAACGTAAGCCGCACTCAAATGGGGCAATTGTACCAAAACCTCATTAGCAATGCCCTCAAATTTTCGGATAAGAACAATCCCGAAATCTGGGTAGATGTGCAAAAAAACGGCAAAGCCTATATATTTTCTGTAAAAGACAATGGTATTGGTATTGCAGAAGAACACCAAGAACGCATTTTTGAAATGTTCAGCCGACTTCATACCCGACAAGAATACGAAGGTACAGGCATCGGTTTGGCAACTTGCAAGAAAATCGTGGAACAACATGGTGGAAGAATATGGGTGGAATCTGACCAAAATAAAGGCAGCACCTTTTATTTTACAGTTCCTTTTAGCTTGAATTTGTCGGGCAATCAAACCTTGAAGCAAGAGATTCGTATGGAGATGAATTAAGAAATGAGTATATTTCCCATGTTTTAGTCGATAAAGTAGATACCGATTACCTCGTGACCTATTCCATTGCCAAATGGTATTTAGCAGATTCACAAAGAGCAGGTATCAAAATCTAAACACAATCCTATTTGAAATATCAAATAGGATATTTTTTTGTTCCAAACTATCGTTTTTTCCAAATCTATTTCACTCCGAAAACGTTAATATAGTGAACCAAATAGCTGTATTAAATGCAAAAAGTTCCCTTGCCTCAAACCAACAATCCTCGTGTCGTCATCATCGGCGGCGGATTTGGCGGAATAGAATTGGCTAAAAAATTAAAGAAAAAATCCGTTCAAGTTGTGATGATTGATCGAAACAATTTTCACACCTTTCAGCCCCTCCTCTATCAAGTAGCAACCGCAGGACTCGAACCCGACTCCATTGCCTATCCTCTCCGAAAAATCTTCAAACGCCAGTCCAATTTTCACTTTCGGATGGCAGAAGCCCAACAAATCATTCCAGAAGAAAACAAACTCTTGACCAGCATTGGCGAAATTCGCTACGATTACCTAGTTATGGCAACAGGTTCGACTACCAATTTTTTCGGATTGAAGGAAATCGAGCAGAACAGTATGCCCATGAAAAGCGTCACCGAAGCCCTCGACCTTCGCAGTCTTTTACTCCAAAATTTTGAAAAAGCACTGCTTGCCAAAAGCGTAGAAGAACGAGAAGCATTGATGAATGTGGTGGTAGTAGGCGGTGGTCCTACGGGTGTAGAAACCGCAGGTGCTTTGGGTGAATTGAAGGAAAACGTATTGCCACAGGATTACCCCGAATTGGATGTGCGACAAATGCAAATTCACCTAATCGAAGCATCCAAAAATTTATTGAATGGAATGTCGGAAGTATCGGGCAAAAAAGCAGTCAAATTTTTGAAGAAATTTGATGTGCAAGTATGGCTCAATACCGCTGTCAAGCACTATGATGGAGAAATGGTCTATACAAACACAGAACATCAAATTCCAACCAATACCTTGATTTGGTCAGCAGGCGTGAAAGGCGCAGTTGTTGAAGGAATAGATGAAACAGTAATTGGCAGAGGAAACCGAATTTTGGTCAATGAATTCAATCAAGTCAAAGGCTACTCCAATGTTTTTGCAGTCGGTGATGTGGCTGCAATGCTCACCGAAAAAACACCCAAAGGTCATCCAATGGTTGCTCCTGTAGCGATTCAACAAGGGCATTTACTCGCAAAAAACTTAGACAACCTACTTCAAAGCAAAACGCTCAAAGCTTTCCAATACAAAGACAAAGGCTCAATGGCTACGGTCGGTCGCAATCGGGCAGTCGTTGAAGTCGGCAAATTCAAATCACAGGGCTTTTTTGCATGGTTTATGTGGATGGCAGTGCATTTGATGTCTCTAGTCGGTTTTCGCAATAAGCTCGTGACATTTGTGAATTGGATGTGGAGCTACTTCAATTATGACAAAGGAATTCGATTGATTATCAGACCTTTTGAGCGAAAGAAAAAAACGGCTTCGGATAAAATAGAAGAGATTTTAAGCTGATGGAACATTAATCACCAGCCCATTCTTATAAAACGCCCCCACATATTCCGTCCATTTCTGAGGGCTTCCCATCTGACAAAAATGCCCCAAACCTTCCATAATGGTTAGTTTAGCATCTTTGCAAATGTTCTTTTTGAGATAATACGCCATCTCAACCCTTGCAACTGCATCGTCCTCTCCCCAACAAATATGTATAGGCAGTTTGGTCTGCGCCAAAGCAGGCAGCCAACGGGTTTTCTCAAAGCGTTTTCTATCATTCAAATATTTGATGGTCAAATAGGTTTTCTGCCTCCCCTCCTTCAAATTATTCAGCTCCCAAAGAATGTCAATTTCTTCGGTGGATAGGTTTTGGTTGCCGTGTGCGCTGCGAACTTGTTGGTTGAAAAGCTTGAAATTAACTGCATTCTTCAATAAATGCCCATAATTGGAGAGCAAGATTTTTTGGGTAATCCGCAAGTCCGCCAACTCCAATACCATGCTTCCATTGGTAAAGGTCAAACTTTGCAGCCCTTCGGAAAACCAAGCAGGCATCAGTTCATTTTCATGCCTTGCGACAATCTCCGTTGCCACACTGTCGCCCATATCGTGCGAAAGCAAATGCCCTCCTTTCACCCCAAAATGTTTCCACACTTCAAAAACTGTATCTGCTTGCTCAAAAAGTGAATAGGTATAATTTTCGGTGGGTTTGTCGCTCAATCCATAACCCAACATATCAAACAAAACAATGCGGTCAAAAATCTGCAACATTCCTTCTACAATGGCATGATAGGAGTAGGACGATTCTGGAAACCCATGTATAAGCAGTAAGGTTTTTTGAGCCATTGCAGTGGGATTTCCCAATTGTTTGACAAATAATTGGTGGCGAAAAGGACCGTAGGAAATGTATTCGCCAGAATTTTTCCAAGAGATTAGTTGTGGTGACATCGTGTTTGTTTTGGAGGTGAAGATAGAAAAAGAAATTTATAAGTTTTATTTGTAACTTAGATGTTTGAACTATGTTTGTAGCATAGTCTATAATTAATTATTTAAAAACTTTGTAATCATGAATATTACTTTAGCACAAGCAGAAAAAATGATTGCTGCTGCACAAAAAAAATCGGTAGAATTAGGCACAAAAATGAATATTGCTGTTGTAGATGCAGGAGCCAATTTGGTTGCCTTTGCTCGCATGGACGGAGCTTGGTTGGGTTCTTTGGACATTTCCATAAAAAAAGCAAAAACAGCTCGCTTTTTTGATATGGATACAGGTCTTATTGGCGGACTGTCACAACCTGGAGGTTCTCTATACAACATCGAACATTCTAATGGCGGTTTGATTACCTTTCCTGGTGGTGTTCCTGTCAAAAATGCAAACGGGGAAGTGATTGGAGCGATTGGTGTGAGTGGAAGTTCTGTCGAGAATGACCATGCTGTAGCGGAAGCAGGACGGATAGCAAGCTAAAAACTACAATACACAAACAAAGAAGGGAGCAAGGATGTAAATTCATTGCTCCCTTCTTTGTTTGTCCTCTTTACTAAAATAGCTATCTTCACTGATAATATTTCTAAATATTCAAACCACCCAACATTGAAAATGTGGAAGGCGGAACGATAGAAAAAGACAAGGATGGCAACCTTACAGGGATATTGAAGGACAATGCCATGAATTTGGTGATGGACAAAATGCCTCCTATGACTCCCCTCCAAAAAAACAAATCTTTTCGGGCGGCAATGAATTATTTTCTGTCCAATGGAGTGACTTCTGTACACGATGTGGATGGTCTGAACAAGGATTTTGAAAGCTACGAAACGGCTAAAAGTACCGATCAGTGAATGACTTGAAGGTGCGTATCTATGCGGCTACACCACTGAATGAATGGCAGAAACTGGCGGAAATGGAAAACGAAAGTGATGATTGGTTGAAAACGGGTTGTTTGAAGGGTTTTGTGGATGGCTCTTTGGGCTCACACACCGCAGCTTTTCACGACCACTATTCTGACAAAAAAGACGATAAGGGATTTTTTATCAATACCAACGAGAATTTGTATCAGTGGATTTCGGATGCAGACAAAGCCAATTTACATGTCTTGGTTCATGCCATAGGAGACAGTGCCAACCATGCACTGCTCAATATTTTTGAACGAGTGATACAAGAAAATGGCGCAAAAGACCGACGTTTCCGAATCGAACATGCCCAACACCTTGTCAAAGACGACATCCGCAGATTTGCCGAATTGGGAGTCATCGCAAGTATGCAGCCCTACCATGCAATTGACGATGGAAGGTGGGCAGAGGACTACATTGGAGCAGAACGCATCCAAACGACTTATGCTTTCCATTCTCTATTGGCTGCCAATGCGACTTTGGGTTTTGGTAGTGATTGGGCAGTTGCTCCTGCTTCTCCTTTGCAGGGAATTTATGCGGCAGTGACGAGGCGAACTTTGGATGGTAAAAACCCCAATGGTTGGGTGGCTGAACAAAAAATAACGGCTGAACAGGCATTGGTGGCTTATACCAAAAATGCTGCTTTTGCTTCTTTTGAGGAGGATAAAAAGGGCACGCTGGAAGTGGGTAAATTGGCGGATTTTGTGGTGTTGAGTGGGAATATTTTGGAGATGGAAGGAGGTAAGATTCGGGATGTTGAGGTTTTGGAGACTTTTGTTGGGGGGGAGCGGGTTTATGGGGAGTGATAATTGAAGGGAAAACAGAGGAAAATGCTAACTTTAGTATGTTGTAACAAATGAATACTATAAATAGCTTTGCATACTTTAGTTAGCAATGGAATCAAAAAAAGAAATATTAATCAAATTTGGTGAAAGTGTGAGAAAGTTAAGAAAAGAAAAACAGCTTTCACAAGAGCAATTAGCTTTCAAAGCTGGTCTGCATAGAACCTATATTGGCATGATTGAAAGAGCCGAAAAGAATATTACCCTCGTTAATATTGAAAAAATTGCATTGGCTCTTAATGTAAATATCCAGAAACTTTTTTTATCAGATGAGTAAACGTAAAAAAATTCCCTCTCTACCAAGGCTTCTAAAAAGTAAGATTTATAAAACAGGGCAGACAAGGGGAGCTGATGATGACCAAATTTTTCAAAATAGGGTTAATCGAAATAGTACTGTTTTAATTCCTTATAGTTATTACGAAGCGAGCAAAATCGCTCCTGATAACAGTGGATTTTTTGAAAATGGAATGATTGTTTTGATAGAACCACTTCGTTTTTTTGAAACCAATAATTTCAAAAAACTACTTGCTTCAAAAGGATTGATTTTAGGCGAAAATGCCTTACTTTTCTATTATTCAAGAAAACAGTGGAATAAATACAACCCTCAAAATAAAGGTCTTATGCCTGCAAATTCAAGAGCTTCTCCCTTAGGTGGAGAATATGTTGCACGAGTGCCTTCAACGACTGCGAAAGGAGACCAAAAAATAAGACATGGTTTTACAACAAGTAAATTGAAGGGTGCGGGAATTAGGGTGTATGAATATGCAAGTAAGACAATGATTTCCAATTGTCACCGTCAATTAGAATATATTTTTTGGAAGTGCAAAGATTCACACGATATCCTAATCCGAGAGGGCATGACAGAGATTCAGATTACAGAAAGAAAAGACTATATTTTTCAGATTGCGAATGATTTAGGTCTTGATGATAACAAAAAACTAATAGATACAAGAATATTGAATGAAAAAGGGAGGGCTATTTGTCCCTTATGTTTGAAAGAAATTTCAGCCCAAGGTTTTTTTAGTAAAGTGAAACAAGCAGAGGGGCGAGAAATTTCTGATTTAACTGTAACGAGATTAAACTTATTCCATATCCAAGAATTAAGAACAGGACAATTTAATCACAAAATCTACAATCTCGGTTGGGGGCATCACCACTGTAATGTGGTTGTAAAAGATGGGGGGATTGATGAAACCTTGATTTGGATGAGTCAAGTTCTTGAAAGAAATAGAAAACACGGTTTCAATTATTGAACAAAGTCATTTGTTTTTTATCATTTGAAGACGCTTTGTTCGTTTTTGTCAACTTCATTATGGACTGACTATTCGGTAATTTCAAATAGTCAGATTCATTTTTTTCATACTTTTCCAGTCTGTTTTGGATGGATTCTATCCATTTTTCATCAAGCTCAATAGAGACAGATTTTCTATTTAATTTAAGAGCTGCAATAGCAGTACTACCCGAACCTGCAAAACAATCCAAGACAATATCTTCCTCATAAGAAGAGGAAAAAATACAGTGTTCCAACATATTTAAAGGTTTTTCGGCGGGATGCTTGCCCTTGTAAGGTCTAACCGAATAAAAATCCCATACATCAGTAAATTCAACAGAAGAATTGACTTTAAATGGACGGATAACATCCTCATAAGGCGGCATTTTAACTATTTTTTCAGTAGCTAAAAAAGCTTTACATATTTTGGCATATTGCTCCTTACTTGGGATATTTCTACCTGTTTCCCAATTGGAAACAGCCCCCCCATGATTTACTTTCCCATAAGCTCCAGTTAGCTCGGTTAGTTCATGTCCAGACATATTACAGAGGGTTCTTTGTTCTCTAAGAAAATGCCCAAACCAAGACCTTTTTAAATTCCCTTCAATGGCAGGCTCTGCAAATATAATCCTTTCAGAATGAGGATACCATTGACGCAATGCTTCTTTCTTCATTTTCCCTTTCCAGCCGTCAAAACCAGGTTCATTTGGTTTACTCCATACAACATGAGACAAAATATTAAAAAATTCTGACATCATTACCTCTAATCTTGCCGACATTTTTGATGAACAAAATAAATAAATGCTCCCATTGGGTCTTAAAACTCTTTTCCATTCCAAAGCTAATTGCTTCATCCA
>JBMYXW010000037.1:0-11136 GCA_049608825.1 Chitinophagales bacterium | reverse complement strand
GTTGCAGCCGAATTGGAGGGTGAGATTTGAACAAGAAGGCTAGATGAAGAAGAACGAGTGAAAACTTTGACAACGGTTGTAAAACCTTGTCAACAGTTTGAACAACAAAAAAAAAGCCCCTATCTGCATTAAAGGAAAACCAATTGGAGCAAAAAAAAAAACACATTTTTTTCAAGCCGAATGTTCACCTTTCTATTTGTCAAGTTACTAACGAGAGGATGCAATGTCCAAAATCTTATTTTTTTATTCAAAAAAATGAATGTCATGCAAAAACTTAAACTGTGTTTTCTTATGAACAATTTGTACAGAACAACGAATTTCAGCCCCGCAGTACAACTAAATTTTAAATGGCTGCGTTCTTTTTGCTTGATATTCTTATTCTCTTTTTCTTCTCAATCTATTTATAGTCAATGCACTATTAATGCCACTTCTACTATTGCTTCTGGTATCACATCAGTAGGACAACAAAGTGGGCAAACTTTTCTTGCTTGTGCTGATGGCGAAATCACAAGTATATCCATTGTATTTAGAAATGCTTCGATAGCAACTTACGAATTATATATCGGAACAGAACTTGGCGCTGGTAATCCTTTACCAGCAATACCTGTAGCCACAGTAGTAGAAACAACTGGTTTTTCAGGTGAGAATTAGGTAATTTTTACTTTTAACTTAGCAACACCTTTTCCTATTCAAAATGATGGAACAATCTATCGCTTTGCAGTCGCAGGTACAGCAGGGAATTTTCAAACACGTAGAACTTATGATGATTATCCAGATGGGAATGTAATGAATCAATCTAATGCTCCATTAACCAGCGATATGGACTTTGAGATTTCTGTCCAACCCTCTTCCGCCGCTCCCGCATCTATCCCCACTCTCTCCGAATGGGGCTTAATCATTCTCGCTTTGTTGTTGATGACTTTTGGGACTTTGTATTTGGTGCAGCCCAATTGGAGACAAGAATTGGAGGAATATTGAAGTTTTTTAGAGATAAAAATCTAATAAATACGGCACTCCAAGGCCGAAAGTACTTATTTTGGTATTGGAGTAGTGCAAAAGACCAAGTGGTGGATTTGGCGAAGTAGAGAAATGGTTAAAGGTGAGTTTGGGGGTATGAGGTGTAATCAATAGCGAGGAGTTTTAAATCCCTTAACCAATGTCCATTCTTCATTTGATACCAGCAAATAAAACAGACAGTGGCTCATTATAAATCCCTCACCACCAAACTTCCATCTCCCAATAAATCGTGCAATGCCTGTTTTTTCTCTCGAAAAACCAACATTACAAAACCAATCAAAGCCGTTACAATTGTCAATAATTTTGAAGCAGATCGAATCAAACTTTGCTTCAAATCAAGGCGATTGCCCTGCAAGTCCGTTACTTTCAGTTTCATAAGACGTTTGCCCAAAGTCGCTTGCCAAGAAGAAGCCTCAGAGTAGGGGAAATACCAATACAACACCGAAATTGCGACAATTGGAAGACTTACAACATCAAACTGTTCTGGTGTTTGTTGGGGCAGTTGAAAATGATGGTGTGCTAAATACAAAAAACCAACTGTTGTAGCGTATGCTCCAACCGTCACATTGAGGTAAAGCAAAACATCCAAAACTCCTGCAATTAACCTCGCTCTGAAATTCGCATATTCCAATTTTGGTTTGAACTTCAAAGGTTTTCGTTTGGGGAGAATCGGGGAAGGGAGAGGCTTTGTTTTTGTTTTCCTTTTCCTTTTTTGGGTAGGCGTGTGAGTATTGGCTTTGGTTTGTTGGTTTTGGCTGGGATTTAGTAGAGAGCTTTGTGAAATTTGTTGAACGGCTTGATTTCCTTTTTGTTGGAGGTCGCCCCATACGAGTTTGAATTTGGTGGTCAGTGTATTGGCGAGTGTCTTCAATTGAAGGGCTGAACTTGGCTGAACGGCTTTGAACATCGCTTCTCCCCAATCATTTGCAGTAGGGCGTTTTTCGGGGTCTTTGTGTCCCGTGTCGAAGCAGTCCATGAACATTTTTTGCAGATAGCGAGGCAATTGTCGAAATTGTTGGTGAGGGTTTGCAGGGCGCACAAATCTTGCTTTTTTACCAAAAGGAAACAAACCTTCTACAATTTTTTCCTCCAAAGTATTGAAATCTCGGTATTGCCGCAATCCTGTGCCTGTATAAGGATGCAAGCCCAACAAAATTTGATAAAAAATCACCCCCAACGAAAACCTATCCCAAGTATCCGAAATATAATCCGTTCCATTTGGATTGTGGGTCATACCTTCTGGAGGAATGTATTCGGGAGTCGCCACAGGACCATTATACAAGACCTTTCCATTACTCGCAATCTGTATGGAATCCAAGTCAATCACCGAAATTTTGCCTTTATCTGTTACCAACACATTTTGCGGCTTCAAGTCGACCAAGACATAATTGCCCGAACGGTGAACATTGAAGATGGGAATGGCGAGGTTGCGGCAAAGTTTGAAGCGATTCAACAAGCCACGTACTTCTTCTCGACTGTATTTTTGCCAAACAGGAGAGAGGCGTTTGCTCAATTTATTTTTGCAAAGCGTATAAAGTTGGATACTATCGGGAAAGGCCAATGGCATCATAAAACCAACAAATTTGCCCTTGATATACACCATGTCGATGGGCCAACAAATCTTGTATTGGCGAGATTCTAAGTTGTCGGGCTTGTGTGCCATCATGTAGCGGATTTTGTTCTTTCGAATCGTTGTCCGCAATTTTGGGTAGTAAATTTTGACACAACAATTTTGGTGCAAACCCGACACGATTCTATGTACTTTTCCTTCTCCACCTGGTGCTCCAAGTGGTTTGTCCTCTGCTACAAGGACTTCATTCATTGAGTTTTTGAGATAAATTGGCAAGCGTGAATAAAAATTGAAATGAGAATAAAAATGAAAACTACAAAAGTTCGTAACCAATCTTTTGTGAATATACACAAATCTTGCTGAATCAAGCCTATCTTTGTACTTCAAACAAAACGGTTGCTAAATCGTTTTAGTTTCTTACCAAAGAAATCTTGCGATTCTCACCGAGAAATCGGGATGTTCCATTGGCAAGAAATTTTGAATGCTGAATTTTGAATAGTTTATCCCAAAACCTCGGGGATTGAATCTGACTGACTACTGATTCAAAATTCAGTATTTAAAGTTAGGGTACTGGCTACATCAGATTAGGAAATGGTGAATTGATTTAGGTTTGAGAGTAAGTCCATTAGGACTTGAATATTTATAGGAAATGAAATCGTTAATCAAGAACTCCGTAGGAGTTCAATCCAAAGCATATAGTATGATAGTGCTGATATTCAACTCCTAATGGAGTTGGTGGTTGATTTATGTTTTATTCCTACAAATATTGTACTCCTAACGGAGTGAACTTGCTTCAATAAAAAAACTGTTTTGCTTAAAAAAGAATGTAAAAAGTCACATAGCTATACTTCAAATAAGTAAACATAAATAATGGCAAAAATATCCATCAATATAAAAAAAGGGACACTTCTCGAAGACGAATCTCCTCAAAAAGACATCATTGTAGGCATTGATTTAGGCACAACCAATAGTTTGGTGGCTTATATAGACTCCAAAAGTGGAGCTGCAATGGCAGTGAAAGACGGAGGTGGCAACAACAAGTTAGTGCCTTCAATCGTGCATTTCAATACCGAAAATGAAGGAATCATTGTAGGAAATGAGGCCAAAGAATACCTAGTAACCCAGCCCGAAAATACGATTTATTCAGTTAAGCGTTTGATGGGCAAATCTTTTCAAGACCTCAAAGGACACAGCGAATATTTTGGCTATCAAGTGATTGACGATGATACCGAAAGTTTGGCAAAGATTCGAGTAAACGACCGATTTTACACGCCGATTGAATTGTCTTCCTTGATTCTAAAACAATTGAAGCACCGAGTCGAAAAATCATTGAATCAAACAATTACTAAGGCAGTCATCACCGTTCCTGCTTACTTCAATGATGCCCAACGTCAAGCAACGAGAGATGCAGGAAAGTTGGCAGGTTTAGAGGTATTGCGGATTGTGAATGAGCCAACGGCTGCAAGTTTGGCGTATGGGATTGGATTGAAGAACGGGGAAGAAAAAACGATTGCAGTTTATGATTTGGGCGGAGGTACTTTTGACATTTCCATTCTGAGCATTGACAGTGGCATTTTTGAAGTATTGTCCACAAATGGAGATACTTTTTTGGGGGGAGACGATTTTGACCGAGCCATTGTGGACTATTGGATTGCAGAAAATGGCATCGATACAGCAGCATTGCAGAAAAATAAAAATGCAATTCAGAGTCTTCGATTGAAGGCGGAGGAGGCGAAAATAGGGCTGACGGTGGACGGGAGACGACAGACGGGAGAGGATGGACAGGAGGCGATTTCTTTTGGAGGTAGGGAATTAAATTTGAGTTTGTCACGAAGCAAGTTTGAAGAATTGGTGCAGCCTTTGGTGAATAGGACTTTGGAGAGCTGCAAAAGGGCTTTGGCGGATGCAAATTTGAAGATTGAAGCGATTAACGAAGTGGTATTGGTGGGCGGTTCGACTCGTGTTCCTTTGGTCAAAAAAGCGGTGGGGAAATTTTTTGGAAGAACGCCAGAGGATGAGTTGAATCCCGATGAAGTTGTGGCTTTGGGAGCTGCTGTTCAAGCGGATATTTTGGCAGGAAATCAGAAGGATATGTTGTTGATTGACATTACTCCTCTGTCTTTGGGCATCGAAACGATGGGTGGTTTGATGGATGTTATCATTCCCCGAAACTCCAAATTACCTATCAAAGCAGGACGACAATACACGACCCAAAAAGATGGTCAGAGTGGTATGCGAATCACTGTGTATCAAGGTGAAAGGGATTTGGTGAGCGACAATCGAAAATTGGGTGAATTTATCCTCAAAGGGATTCCTGGAATGCCTGCAGGTTTACCAAAAGTTGAAATTACTTTTATTTTGGATGCAGATGGCATTACGAGGGTAAGAGCCAAAGAATTGCGGTCGGGTGTGGAACAGAGTATTGACGTGAAGCCAAGTTATGGGCTAAGCGAGGAAGAAATGTCTCAAATGCTTTTGGACTCAATTCACAATGCTCAATCGGATATGCAGGCTCGTTCATTGCAAGAGGCACTGAATGAGGCAAATAGCATGATTGGTAGTGTTGAGAGTTTTGTTGAGAAAAACGGCGACTTGTTGAGTGAAACTGAAATTGAAGGAACGAGAATGTATGTAAATAATTTGAAGGAAAGCTTGGAATCAAAAGACAAGAATTTGATTCACCAATATATTGAAGCTCTCAATGATTTCACTCGTCCTTTTGCAGAACGGGTGATGGATAAAGCAATTGCAGTAGCGATGAAGGGGAAGAAGATTTAAGCAAGGTCAAATATCCTCTATCCTACTTCATTCATGTTCAGTGCAGAGATTTTTTCTAAAATTAGGCTACATCGAATACAGAGTTCCCAGATTCATGAACAACAAAGCAAGAATAATCAATCTCCATTTGGAAGGTGTAGGGATTTTTGTGGGGCAACAATATTTGACACATGAAATCATTGAGTTGTCCAACAGTTGAACGAATTACCGTTTCAACTGTTGGCAAGGCGCAAAGCCGTTGCCAAAGTTTCCCCCACAATGTTAAATCCCACCATTACCAAAACAAGCCCAAGCGTCTAAACGTTACCCAAAAGCAAAAAAATGTTAAAAAACCAAAACAGTCTTTTGGTATCTATAATTTGGTTGCACAAAACCTTAAAATATAGTATATTACATCTTCCCATATCAAAAAAAATAGAAGTCCATAGACTATGAGCAAAATATCAGCAAATTATCAATTGTTAATCGCTAAATTAGACGAATTTATACGCAAGTATTATGTCAATCGCCTAATTAAGGGTGCGCTATACAGTGTAGGCTTGATACTCATTGCAGTATTGGCGTTGACGCTACTGGAATCACAATTTTATTTCCCTACCAATGTTAGAGCCGCTTTCTTCTTCGGTTTCTTAGCATTGAGTGGCTTTGTGCTCGTCAATTGGATATTGATTCCGATGATGCAGTTTTTCAAGTTGGGAAAGGTAATATCACACCAACAGGCAGCAAGTATTATCGGAATACACTTTGGTAATGTAGAAGACAAGCTGCTCAACATCTTGCAGTTGAAGCATCAAGCTACTCAAATGTCAGATGCCTCATTGATTGAAGCGAGTATCGACCAAAAAATTGAAGAAATCAAACCTGTTCCCTTTTCGGGAGCAATAGATTTGAGCAAAAACAAACAGTACATCAAATATGCGGCAATTCCTTTGATTATCTTTTTGATGCTTTTATTTGGCGCACCACAATTGGTCACAACAAGTGCCAATCGGATTATGGATTATGGTACACACTACGACCCCGTTGCACCTTTTTACTTCGAGATGGTGACAGACAATTTGGAAGCTGTTCAGCACGAAGATTTGACGGTTGAAATAACAATCAAGGGTTCGACATTGCCGAACGAGGCATTTATCCACTACAATAATTTTCCTTATAAACTCAAAAAGAAAAGCCCAACAGAGTTTTACTACAAATTCAACAAGCTACAAAAAAATGTAGATTTCTTTTTGGAAGCAGCTGGTTTTGAGTCAAAAACTTATCAAATCAAGGTCATTCCGAAGCCTACCATGTTGAGTTTTGATGCAGTCTTAGACTATCCAAATTACATTGGAAAAGACGACGAAGTGCTGAGAAATTCGGGTGATATGGTAATTCCGACGGGAACGAAGGTGACTTGGCGTTTTGAAGCGCAAAGCACTGACAAAGTGGAGATGGTTTTTGGAAAGGCGGGCAAACGCATTGAAGCGGCTCGAAAGGGTGAAAGTATGTTTACCCACAACAAAGGATTTCGCAGCAATTCGGGCTATGCGGTTTTCTTGTCGAACGAACAATTACCGAATGCAGATTCTATCAGCTACAATATTTCGGTGATTCCCGATATATACCCTACGATTTCGATGGAACAAATGCAGGACAGCACAAATGCCAAACACCTCTACTTTTTGGGCGAAGCGGCAGACGACTACGGCATCAAAACTATTGACTTCAAATACAAAGTTGAATCGAAAGACAAAAAAGGAAAAGTCATTGTGAACGGCGCAACTTATCAATCTTACCCAATGAGTGTAGGAGAAAATAAACGAGCTTCTACCTTCAATCATTTTTGGGATTTGGAAGGAATGGGCTTGAAACCTGGCGACAAATTGACCTACTATTTTGAAGTATGGGACAACGATGCCGTGAGTGGCAGCAAATCTGCAAAAACTTCCATGCGAACTTTCGAGATGCCAACTATCAAGGAGCTAAACGAAAATGCAGAGAAGAAAAACGAGGAATTGAAGGACGACTTGAAGGATGTGATGAAGGATGCCAAAGAATTGAAGGAGGATGCTAAGAAGATGAAGGAAAAATTGGTCCAGAAAAAAGATTTGAGTTGGGAAGATAAGGAGACGATTGAAGAAATGTTGGAGAAGCACAAGGACTTGGAGGAAAAAGTTCAAAAGACAAAAGAGAACTTCAATGAAAACTTGGAAGAACAAAAGGAGTTCAAGGAGTTCAACGAAAACATTCAAGAGAAACAGGAGAAACTCCAAGAGCTATTTGAAGAAGTGATGACTGATGAGTTGAAGGAATTGATGGATAAACTGGAATCTCTTCTGGAGGAAATGAACAAAGAGGAATTGATGGAAGAATTGGAGGACATGGAAATGACGGATGAGCAGTTGGAAAACGAATTAGACCGATTGATGGAATTGTTCAAGCAGTTGGAATTTGAGCAGAAAATGAACGAAACCATCGAAAAACTGCAAGAGTTGGGCGAAGAACAAGAACAAGAAGGCGAAGAAACAGAGGAGAAGCAGGATGGAGAAAGCCTTGAAGAACAAAAGCAAGATCAAGAGGAACTCAACGAAAAGTTTGAAGACATCAAAAAGGACATGGAAGACCTGCAAAAAATGAATGAGGAGTTGGAGAAACCAGCCGAAGATTTGCAGGAACAAACCGAACAAGAGCAGGAAGACATTTCGCAAGAGCAGGAAGAAAGTGGCGAGAAAATGGAGCAGGGTGAACAAAAACCTGCGGGTGAGAAACAAAAGAATGCAGGAAAAAAGATGCAGGAAATGGCGCAGAAAATGCAGATGATGCAGATGGAAATGCAAATGCAGCAAGCGCAAGAAGACATGCAAGCGATTCGTCAATTGCTCGAAAATTTGATTGACCTCTCTCACGACCAAGAGCATTTGATGGACGATATTGCAGCTTCAACGATTAATACACCGCAATATGTGAGTCTTTTGCAAGACCAACACAAACTAAAGGACGATGCCGAAATCATCCAAGATAGCTTGGTAGCATTGAGCAAACGAGTATTCCAATTGGAGGCATTTATCACCCAAGAATTGGCGGACATCAACCGAAATCTTGGTGATGCGATTGACCAACTCGAAGACCGAAAAGTACCGAAAGCGACGGCACATCAACAATATGTGATGACCAGCACAAACAATCTGGCCTTGATGCTCAGCGAAACGATGGAACAGATGCAGCAGCAGATGGCACAGCAAATGGAGGGCAATCAGTCTTGTCAGAAACCAGGAAATAAACCTGGCATGAAGGGCATGAGTGGTATGCAAAAGCAACTGAACGACCGCATCAAAAAAGCGGAAGAGGCAATGAAACAGGGCAAAATGTCGGGCAAACAAATGAGTAAGGAAATGGCTCAAATGGCTGCTCAACAAGCAGCGATGCGTCAAGCGATGCAAAAACTAGCGAAGGAACAGAAAAATGAAGCGGGCAAAAATGGTGATGGATTGGGTAAGAAGTTGGAGGAACTAGCGAGAGAAATGGAGGAAACGGAAACGGATTTGGTGAACAAGCGATTGACCTCCGAAATGATTAAACGTCAAAACGACATTATGACCCGCCTACTCGAAGCCGAAAATGCAATGCGACAACGAGAGAAACAGAAAGAACGAGAGGCAAAAACGGCAAAGATAAAACCGAGAAATGTGCCGCCTGCTATTGAAGAATACCTCAAACAACGGCAGTCAGAAGTGGAACTCTACAAAACAGTTCCTCCTTCTCTCAAACCTTATTATAAATCGTTGGTGGAGAAATATTTCAATGCCATCAGCTTCTAAAACGAAATAAAAAACGAGCAATAGTAACTTATGTTAAACTTATTGCTCGTTTTTTGTGTTAACTAAAATCACTTTATTTGGAAGCGAGAAATGAGAAACAAGAGGAGAGATTTTAGGAATTGATAATAATAACGAGGAATGTAAACCCCTCTCTCCTTTTAAAATATTGAAAATTTGTTTACTAAAATCTCGTTTCCCACTTCTCGACTCTCACATCCCCAAAACACCCCCCACGAAAATAACCATGCAGCTATCCATCTGAAACCATATAAAAAACACGATTTATGTTTGCCAACAAAGAATTTTACCTTCAATTGAGTTCGCATCCGCAAAATATTCGATTGGTAGAACCCTATGTTTTGAAGGTCAAAAAGCGCTTTAACATCGACGACGAAGTTTATTTCAATATTTTATTGGTATTGACCGAGGCTGTAAACAACTGCATTTTGCACGGAAATCAAGAAGACCCTCGCAAACATGTTCACATCCGCATGAACCCAAAACAGAATGCTTTGTACTTTATGGTAAGAGATGAAGGGGAAGGCTTCAATCCCGACCGACTACCCGACCCAACACAACCTGATAGATTGGCATGTGCCAATGGGAGAGGTGTATTTTTGATGCGGCAATTGTCAAACAATGTCCAATACTCGAATGACGGACGGCAAGTAGAGATTTCTTTTCTGCTCAACTAGTGCTGAATGGCTCTACTATTGAATTGTTATATTGTTTGGTTATCAACACTTTTGCTCGACAAAAAGGTGTCAAGCACTTAACAATTGAAGCACTAGGCTAACTTTGACTGTTGTTAATCAAAAAATATTGACTATTCCCTTACTCCCCAATAATCGCCGTCACTTCAATCTCCACCACCAAATCATCTTCCACCAACTTAGAAATTGCTAGCATTGTAGCTGCAGGTCGAATGTCTTTGAAAAATTCGCTGTGTGCCTGTCCGACTCCATCCGAATATTTCATATCGGTCACAAACATTCGAGTTCGAACCACATCTTGCAGTTCCGCTCCCGCTTCTTGCAGAGCCTTTTCTATTTTCTTGAAAATGAATTTGGTTTGTTCATAGCCATCTTTGGGTGCAATAATCGTTTCGCCATCCACAGCCGTTGTACCAGCTACTTCAATGATATTGCCGACTCTCACAGCTCGTGAATAACCTACAATGTTTTCCCATTTCGTATTGGAGGAAATGTTTTGTCGCATAATATGAAAATTTTATTTTGAGAAGTCCGTAGGGCTTAAATATTTATAGAAAAGATACTTACAGAAATCCATCGGAGTTCAACCCAAATTTAATCAGCAAATCCTACTGATATTCAATTCCTAACAAAGTTGTGATTATTCTTAATAGAGTTTCTACAAATATTGTACTCCTAAAGGAGTGAACTCAAATTGCTTCTCTTGTATTGCAGTACCTATCAAATATACAAAATCCAGTGCGATTTTGAATTTGAGGTTGACATTTGAGTTTGCATTTTAGGCTCTTTGAAAATTTAGTTGGTAGAAGGAAAAAGACTTTTGAATTTTAGAGTTAAAATATTGAATATCTGTGAAATAAGCACTTATCTTTCAAAAGAAAAACTTCAAAAGTCTAAAACCAACCTTTTCTTCAAAGAACCGTATTTTATTCCTAATGCAGCATCCACATCACCCACATCATCCACAGCATCCACAGCATCCACAGCATCCACAGCATCCACAGCATCCACAGCATCCACTAAGCACCTATTTTCCATACCGACTGATATTCAGTAGGCGATTATACATATTAATCATGCTGTCTTGTGATGCGCCCATCAAAAACATGCTGTAAACAATGCCATTGGCAATATTGACACGAATGTAATTGTTTTTCTCATATTTACGAGCCGAAACAATCACTGCTTTGGGAACAATTTTGAAGGAAAGTGTTTTTCTAGCACGAGTAATAAATTCGTAGTCTTCCATGATTCGGTG
>JBMYXW010000036.1:0-11154 GCA_049608825.1 Chitinophagales bacterium | reverse complement strand
AGTATTCATCTTCAGGAATCGGGTACCTTGAAGGTATCCAATTCCTAAACACTTGCAAAGTTCACCAAAGTATTCCTATTGGCGAAAGAAAACTTTGCAGTTAATTAATAAAATGCGGCTACTTCGATGGGGTCACTCATTCCCTTGACCATTGTTTCCTTGAATTCCACGTTTGGTTGGACATCAGCAGGCAATTCCTTGAACACATCTTTTGAGATAACCATCGTGCTTTTGTATTTTTTGTTCAACTGCTCCAACCTTGCGGCAATGATAACAGAACTTCCTGTCACTGAGAATTGTTTGCGGTTTTTTGTTCCCACATTTCCAGTCACCACATAGCCTGCATGTAACCCAATTCCTACCTTTGTAGGAGGTATTTCTCCACTTGTACTCTTTTTACGAACTGTATCCATGATTTCTCTTGCCGCAAGATAGGCCTGCATACAGTCATTACCCGTAGATTGAGTCGCACCGAAAGTTGCCATAAAACCATCTCCCATTATCTGATTCACAATCCCTTTGCGTTGAATAATGGCATCCATCATAAAGCCAAAAACGTCGTTTTGATAACCAATGATTTCTTCGGGGCTTAGTTTTTCCACAAAAGGAGTGAAATTGCGGATGTCCAAAAACATGACACAAACAAATCGTTTTTCTATTTTTTGTTCGCCATCAGCCGCCAACAATTCATTTGCAACGGCCTTGGAGACTTGTTGGCTCAATAAGTTCTTGATGCGGTTTTCTGCTTCTTTCAAATCATTTTGGGTAATTTCCAGTTTGTTGTAGGCTGTACTAAGTTTCAGGTGATCTCGTTTTTTGTTATGATAAAGGAGATAGAGCATAAATACGATGGCTGCAAGTGAAAACAAACCAATACCCAAGCTCTGCTGAAAACGACGCTGTAGTTTGAGTTCCTCTTCGTTTTGAAGAATTTTCATTTTGTTCAGTTCATCTGTTTTCTTCAAGTTATCGATTCTTTGTTCTTGATTCTCTATTTCATAAGCTTTTTCAAGGAGTGCTAATTCTTGTTGTCGTTTTTCTTCAATCACTTGCTTCTCCAACTCAACATATTTTTTGTAAAAAGAAAGCGACTCTTTATAGTTTTGGGTATTTTCAGCTTGTTCTGCTCGTTGTCTGATGTTGGTTACTTCTGATTCTGCTTTAGAAATTTTTTCATCCATTTCCTCCAACATCTCCATTATTTGCGGACTCATTTTTTTGATTTTAGGAGGTCTTGATTTGGGGCTTTGTTTGGTGATGGTTTCCATTTTTTGTTCAATCCGTTTGACTTCCGTTGGATCATTGATATCTTCTTTTTGTTGTTTGATATCCTTCAATATAGTAACCGCATCAGCTTGATTTCCGTCTTTTTCTAATAGGTCTGCAATCCGCTCTTGTAGCTCAGTAATCTTCTCTGAATCGCCCTTATCTTTGAGCAGGTCTATTGCTTCTTTATAATGTCTGATGGCTCTTTCATAATTTCCATTTTTCTCCCGAATCTCTCCCAATTTTATAGCAGCATTTACATTCAAATTAGACGTTGTTTTTCGAGTGACAGAAGAAATATCTTTTAATGCCTTGTCAAAGAAGTTTTTTTTGGGCAGCGGAGTAGTTGTGGCGATTTCTTCAATTTCTTCAAGTTTTTGTTCTGCTTTTCTCGCTAAATCGGGTGTCTTCCATGTTTTTGCGCTCGCAAGCGCATTTTCAAAAGCTATTTTACTTTCTTGGTAGTCGCCTCGTTGTTGATAAGCTTCGCCCAAATGCAAATAGGTGAGAGGCTTCAAATGGAAGTCAGCTTCTGTAATCATTCTATTGGTTTTCAGAATAATACGATCGGCAATCATTTCTGCTTGCTTTGCATACTTCAATGCCTGCCTTGTGTTTTGTTTGGATAAATGGAGAGAGGTTAGTTCGTTTAATATCTGTAGTTTTTCCTTGCCATGCGCTTGGTTCAATTCTTTCTTGAGGCTGTCCACAACATTCTGTGCTTTGAGATTAGAGCTGGTAAAAACACAGAATGTGAATAGAAATAATGAAAAGTAGCAGTAAAAACAGTTCGTATTTTTCACTTCAATATTTTATCGGTTCTTGGGTAGAGATAAAAAAGATTTCCGAAGATACTAAGTAACGAATAAAAATAGAAATGAAAAATAGCTTGACTCCCAAAGTATTGGCTAAATATATTTTAGACTTGAGAGTAGGGAAGTGAGAAGATGGATATTACTTATTAGTTTTTCCATCTCGCCTCCCACCTCTCGCTTCTCTCATCCAAAATTTAAATATACTGCTTAAACATCTGAATGGCAATCGCAATAATCAAAATACCAAAAACCTTTCGTAGGGTAGA
This sequence comes from Chitinophagales bacterium, assembly GCA_049608825.1. Classification (GTDB taxonomy): domain Bacteria; phylum Bacteroidota; class Bacteroidia; order Chitinophagales; family UBA2359; genus JAUHXA01. The sequence continues at coordinate 8,807 of JBMYXW010000036.1, read as the reverse complement.
AGATACCTGTGGAGACATTTTGCGAGACAACCAATCCGTAGATTTGAGGATGAAGTACATAATCACCAAATTGATGACGATACCTGCAATAATAGTCGCAGTGTTGTATTCGACCTTCAATGAAACAATCGTAGTCAGCGTACCTGCTCCCGCCAAAATTGGGAAAGCAATCGGCACGATGCTGCCCGAACCACCGTCTTCGTGGTGATCTCTAAATATTCGAATGCCCAAAATCATTTCCAATCCAATGAAGAAAATAATCAAGGAGCCTGCAAGGGCGAAGGAAGCGATTTCGATGCCAAACAATCCCAAGATAGTTGTTCCAAAAAAGAGGAAACTCATCATAATCAAGGCTGCCGAAAGTGTGGCAATAGTAGGATTGATGTGGATTCCTTCTTTTTTCATATTGATAATGACGGGCAATGAACCGATGATGTCAATGACCGAAAATAAAATAAGACTGACTGAAATAATTGCTGTTACGTTCATGTTTTTGTTGTTTTAATTTTTTCTGATAAATCCACAAAGTATTGTTTTAAATTTCGGTGCAAAAATACGTCAAGAAAAAATAATTAACCACAATATGAATCATACAGCGTCATATTTTACGAAAATTAATTATTTTTGGGTTAAAATAACTTTTGTAAAAATAAAATAAAATGAAAGAAAATCAATTTGACCCAATTGACCTGTTAATTTTGAAGGAATTGACAACAGATGCAAGAATCCCATTCACCCAATTGTCCAAAAAATTGAAGGTATCGAATACATTGATTCACCAAAGGGTGAGGAAATTGAAAGAAGCGGGTATTATTGACAAAGCGATTTATAGGCTGGAACCTGCAACATTGGGCTATCAAACATCGGCTTATACCCAAATCATGCTGACCAATTCTAAGTTACACCGAGAAGTAGAGAGGGAGCTTCAAAAAATTCCTGAGATTGTAGAGTGTGTCAATATTTCGGGTAGGTATGCACTCTTGGTCAAAATTTATGCCCACAACAACCGACATTTGCGAGATATTATTTACGAGCGTATTTTGACCATTGAAGGGGTAGAAGGTACTAATTCAACAATCTGTTTTGAGACCAATTTTGTACGGAATGTGCCTTTGGAATTGGAAAACTAAATAAAATTTTCAATTTCTTGTGCAACTTTTTATAAGCACTCTGTCATTAGCATTGAAGATTAGAAGGAACAAAAAACTTTTGAAGCTTCAAACATCAACCTTAAAAACTCCTTACCAATCACACATTTTTTCAAACCTAAAATTATTTAATTCTATGCAATCTCAAAAGATTTTTTCTATCAAAACTCTGTTGTTGCTTTTTTGCTTTTCATTGACCACCAGCATTTTTGCAGACACAGAAGACCGAAGAGTTGGTCAATTTGATGTATTGCACGTCAAAGGGTTTTTGGATGTATTCATTACCCAAAGCAGTGATTATGAAGTGCGAGTAGAAGCTCCCTCCGATAAAATGGACAACATCATCACCGTTGTCGAAAAAGGGGAATTGATTGTGCATTACAAAAACGATAAAGGAAGAAACAACTGGAATTGGAAACAGGGGAAGAAGCAAATGAAGGTATATGTTTCGGCAAAACGCTTACAAGGTGTGTATTTAAGCGGCTCGGGTGATGTGGAAGGAAGCGGAATCACTGCAACAAATTTTAAGGTTTCGATTGCAGGAAGCGGTGACTTAACTATTGGAGTAGATGCCCACAACATTGAAGCAAAAATTGCAGGCTCGGGCGATATGTTATTGAAAGGAAGTACAGGTGATTTTGATATTTCGATTGCAGGAAGTGGTGATATTGAAGCCTTTGGTTTGAAGGCAAGGAGTTCTACAATCAGAATTGCAGGTTCGGGTGATTGCCAAGTGAATGTGAGCGAATCTTTGGATGTGAAAATCAGCGGAAGCGGAAACATAGAGTACAAAGGCAATCCTTCTAATGTAAACAAAAACATATCTGGCTCGGGAAATGTGGATAAAGCGTAGGACGGTGGACGGTGGACGACTGACGGTGGACGACTGATAATGAATTGCTGACGATAAACGGTAAACTCTTAATGATGAATTTTGAATAATTCAATTTTGAATGGAAGTTCCTACAATTCAAATATTTAAATCCTACCTCTTGCCTGTTTGCTCCTTCGTTCAAAGTCTAAAGATAAATAGACCTACTAATTAAAAAAAATCAACCAAAAATGAAAAAAATCTCAAACTTAGTATGGATAGTAATATTGCTGACTATCGGAACAGCAATGAATAATTTACAAGCACAAGAGGCTGTTTCTACGAATGAATCATCTGACATGATGGAAGCAAATGTAGAAGTAGCAGATCAAAAACCAAAAATGGAAACATTACTCAATCAAAAAACATCGTTTGGTGGTTTTCTTGCTTTTAGTAGCAAGGTGGCGGATGTGAATGGTCAAACAGCATTGTTAACAGGTGGACAATTGGCAATGGTTTTGAATCACTCTTTGAATATAGGAGTGGCTGGATATGGTTTGGCGACAAATGTAAATGCGAATTACATGGATGTTTCGGGAAAAGACTACTTTTTTGAAATGGGCTATGGCGGCTTGTTGATTGAGCCTGTGATTCGCCCCAACAAATTGGTACACATTTCCATCCCCATTATTTTAGGTGGAGGCTGGGCAGGTGTGACCGATGAGCGGTTTTACGAAGTGGGCTTTCACTATGACCACGATGTAGTAGAAACAGATGTATTTTGGGTAGTTGAACCAAGTGTCAATCTGGAGGTTAATATTTGGAAGATTGCAAGAATTGGTTTTGGAATGGGCTATCGTTATTTGGGAGATACCAATTTTGAGAACACAACGGATGCGGATATGAGTGGATTGAGTGGAAACATTACTTTTAAATTGGGCTGGTTCTAAATTTATTCGATTTGCGACTTCAATACCAAAATATTCACAAAGATATAGTCCAGCGTTGTCAAAAGGGCAATCGTCAAGCGCAGCAACAACTCTATGGCTTGTATGCAAAGGCGATGTACAATATCACACTCCGAATCATGGGCAAGCCCGAAGATGCGGAAGATGTCTTGCAAGATGCTTTTATTGACGTGTTTACGAAAATAAATTCTTTTAGAGGCGAAGCTTCAATTGGCGCATGGATAAAGAGAATTGTTATCAACAAGTCCCTCAATGCGGTGAAGAAGAAAAAACTGATTGTGACGGACATCGAAAAAGTGGAAAGGCAAAAATTTGTCAGTGATTACCCCAATTATGAAGAAGGGGAAACGCTTAAATTTACAGTAAAAGACATTCAAAAAGCGATTGAAGGATTACCCAATGGCTACCGTGTGGTGATGAGTTTGTTTATGTTTGAAGGATACAGTCACCAAGAAATTGCTTCAGAACTGAACATCACTGAATCTACTTCAAAGTCGCAATACAGTCGAGCGAAAAAGAAAGTAAGAGATATTTTATTGAAGCAAAGAAGAATGAATAATTGAGAATGTGAAAATTGATAATGCATAATTATAGGGTTTAGGATTTTTGGAAAATCTCACGTCAAAAATCATGTAATCCTACTTCTTAAATCAACGTGTTTTTGGCAAGAGTTTAGGATTTAAGATAGACGATATTTGATGTTTGACTTGTGATTAGAGGACATAATTAATAAATACATGAACGATTTTAATAAAGACCCATTAGAAAGGTTCGTTCAAGAGCATCGAGACGAGTTCGATTTAAAAGAACCGAGTTTTGAGCTTTGGGACCGAATCGCAGATAGTTTACCTCCTGACAAGGAAGAATCTGCCCCAAAGATGGTGCCGCTCCGACTCGTATTCAGAATGGCTGCAATGGTAGTAGTAGTGTTGGGGGCGGCACTGATGCTTTTTTTTCAATCATCCGACAATTCCAACGACATCCGATTGAAAGGGCAATCGATTGCCTTGCACGATATTTCTCCCGAATTAGCAGAAGTAGAGCAGCACTATGTGGCTTTGATTGAAGCAAAATTGGTCACATTAAAATCCTCTGAAATTCTGAATGGGGCGGATTACCAATCGCTCATACACGAAATGGAAGACTTAGATAAGGACTATGAAGAATTGAAGAAAGAGCTGCGAAACAGCTTGGACAAAGAACAGGTCATTGAAGCAATGATTCAAAATTATAGGCTGCGCTTGAAGATTTTGGAAAAAATGCTTCAACAAGTTCAAAAGGAATCAGATTTAAAATCAGCAAAGGAGGACAAAAATGAAGACAGTATATTTTTATAAAAGGAAGCGAGAAGCGAGAAACGGGAAGCAAGAAATAGGGAGTGGTAAGAGAGAAGTAGGACACAGGAGTAGAGAAGTAGGGCGTGAAAAGTGGGACGTGAGTGGACGTAGTTTGGCTTTAACCAACATAAAATCCTACTTCTTAACTCCTACCTCCTACTTCCTCACAATTTTCCTCACAGTAATAAGTTTTTTCGCCTCAAGCCCTGCAATGGCAGATGGACAATGGATGCACCGTTCTGAAACTGTTCAAGAAACCGTAGCTATTTCCAATACTGCAACGGTAGAAATCACCAATAAATATGGTCGCATACAGATTGATACTTGGGACAAGGACAGCCTATCCATTGAAGTAAATATCACGGCACAAGCTCGAAACTTCGATAAGGTAGAGCGAATCATGAACAAAATCAACATTGATATGAATACTGATTCAGAGGATTTTATGATTTTTCGTACCGAAATAGGGAATGGCAAACGTAGAGGAGGAGGCATTCTCAGCTTTTTTCAAGACTTGTGGGACGATACCTCTGACTTAACAAGCAGCCTACTTAATACCCAAAATGTGACGGTGGATTATCGTTTGTATATGCCCGAATCGGTCAAATTGACCATTGAAAACAAATTTGGGGATGTGATTTTGCCAACAATGAAAGGGGCTTTACGAATGGATATTGAACACGGTGATTTGCGGGCGCAGGAGATTTGGAATGCTCGGAATGTAAAAGCTAAATATGGTAAATTAGATGTCAAAAACATTCGGCAGGGCAATTTGACTTTGAGTTTTGTAGATGCAGTGATTGAATCAGGAGGAAGTTTGCAGGTCGAAAGTCGTTCTTCCAATATCAATTTGGAGGAGGTCGAAAGCCTTGAAGTCGATGCACATTATGATGAGTGGTACATTGGTTCGGCAGAAAATGTGAATGGTTCGCAGGTTTCGACGGATTTGAGGGTGCGAAATTTAAGCAACTCCATTGACCTTACTTCCAAATACGGCAGTGTGGATGTAGCACACGTTGAGCCAAAGGTCAAGAGTGTAAACCTGTATGGGAATTATACCGACTATTCATTGAGTTTCAATCCCTCTGTTAGTTATAACTTCAATGTGACCTTGAAAGACAAGGATAGTTTTTATTTTCCCGAAAAACAAGCAGATATTGACACCGATGATATATCAGAAGAAGGAATGAGGCACATTGACGGACGGATGAAAAGCTCGAAAGAGAGCTATGACCTTACTCAGAATCAAAATGGTGGAAAAGGAACGGATGTGCGAATCAAAACGAAGAATGGGTCGGTGCACATGAGTTATAGTAAGTGAATCAAGTACAAATAAAAAAAGCAAAGGGCTTATCTTGGTAAAAGATAAGCCCTTTGCTTTTTTTTGTTTTGCTTACTTCAAGACATAAAAAAAGGTAGGACAAGCTTTAAAAGCTAATGACCTACCCTCAAAAATCTTTAAATCACTACACTCAACTCGACATTAAGACGCAACTACTTTATTGAAGTCACATCCTTAGAAACTTTTTTTAAGAAAAAAGATAAAAAATATGTCGAATTGAATAAGTCATTGAAGATTAGATACTTGTATTGTTTTATTGAATTTTCTCTTATATTATTGATGCAAATTTACAAAAGAAACGTCTATATATTGAATTTGTTCAAAAGCATTTATTTTTTTTTTAGCCCATATTACAATTGCAGCGTTCCAAACAACTGAATATTTTGGTTATTTCGGTTTCCTTAATCATATAATAGACACTTTTACCTTCTCTTTTGGCTTTCAACATGCCCTTTAGTTTCATACTTGCAAGATGATGAGAAGTCAAAGATTGTTCCGTTCCCAATTTGTCACAAATTTCTCCAACCGACAGTTTTTTATATTTGTCCAAAATCTTTACAACTCCCAATCGAATAGGATGAGCGACAGTTTTTAGAATAAAAGCCATGCGTTCAAGTTTCTTGGCTTCAATACAAGTCGTGTCTGTAGTTATTTGCGTCACAGTTATTTGGTTTAGTGTTTTACTTAGAATTAATACTTCAACGCAGAGTTGGGAAGATATGTTCAAAACTACATTACATTTGCGTAATTCCGAATAGCCGATTTCACCAAAATAACCGCTTTCGTTGGATTTGGTATTCTTAGGCGTTCTTGTTTAATGACTTCTGGAGCTACATTTTTTATTTTCAAGAAAAGAGCTTTGTAGTATCGGTAAGCCAAATAAACTCCAAATCGTGCGCTTTTAGGCAATGCCAAAATTCCTTTAAACGCTGCTTCAAAATCCGCTTCAATATCTGCTTCAATAGCTTTTTTGGCACTCACTTCAAAGTTGGTGAAATCCACATTGGGAAAATAGACCCGACCCAGATTCTGAAAATCATTTCGCATATCCCTCAAAAAATTGACCTTCTGAAAAGCCGAGCCCAATCTTCGAGCAGGTTCTTTCAGTTCTTCATATTCTGCCTTATCTCCCTCACAGAATACCCTCAAACACATGAGTCCTACTACTTCTGCCGAACCATAAATATAATCCTTGTAGCTGAGAGAGGAGTAGTCTGATTTGTGCAAGTCCATTTCCATGCTCTTGAAGAAAGCTTCAGTGAGTTCGTTTTCGATATGATATTTGTTCACCACCATTTGATAGGAATGTATCACAGGATTGGTACTTATGCCTCTTTCAATAGCGGTGTAAGTATCTGCCTTGAACTCAGTAAGCAAAGTTGCTTTGTCAAAGTCGTGAAATGTATCCACAATTTCGTCTGCATACCGCACAAAAGCATAAATACCATAAATCGCTTCGTGCAATTTACTGTCGAGTGCCTTGATACCCAAAGTAAAAGAAGTGCTATACGCTTGTGTAATCAAACGGCTGCAATCGAAGGTGGTTTTGTGGAATAGAGATAGCATAGGTATTATAAAATAATGCGTTGTGAATAAACAGTATCAATAATTAATTTGTGGTTTTGGTAAGTCCGTTAGGACTTGAATATTTGTAGAGGAATAGTAAGAATTTAATTTTCATTCGTTACTAAGCTGGTAGTACTGATGTTCAACTCCTAATGGAGTTGATGATTAATTGTTTACACGTTTTCTACAAATATTTTACTCCTACGGAGTGAGTTCAAATCAAAACCACGAACTATTTTTTGGAAACCAATTAGGGTATCTAATTCCTGCCTCCAAATTCTTTAAAAACCTCATTCGCAACGACTCGCCCAGAAATAATAGAAGGCGGAACACCAGGTCCAGGAACGGTCAATTGACCTGTATAATAAAGATTTTCTACCTTCTTACTTTTCAGTGAGGGCTTCAATATTGCTGTCTGTCGGAGTGTATTTGCCAAGCCATAAGCATTGCCCTTGTAGGCATTGTAGCGTTGTTTGAAATCCTTGTGTGCAAAACTACGCTTGTAAATCACATGAGGACGAATATCCTGTCCTGTCAATGTTTCCAAACGTTGCATAATACGTTCATAGTATTCTTCACGTATCGTTTCGGTATCTTGCAAATTGGGAGCCACAGGTATCAGCACAAATAAATTTTCGCAACCTTCAGGAGCAACACTTGGGTCAGTCTTTGAAGGTGCACAAACATAAAACAATGGGTGACTCGGCCACTTCGGATTTTCGTAAATTTCTTTACCAAAAATCTCAAATGACTGATCAAAAAATAAATTGTGGTGTGTAAGTTTTTTAAGTTTTTTGTTGATACCCAAATAAAAAATCAATGAAGAAGGTGCTAATACCCGCTTATCCCAATAAGTCTCCGTGTATGATCTATGATTTAAAGCAATTAACTCTTGCTCCACATGGTGGTAGTCAGCCGCCGCAACGACCAAATCTGTGTGAAACGTGTGTGTATTGGTAACAATTTTTTGGGCTTTTCCATTCTGAATATCAATGCGAAGTACGTTTTGGTTGTACTGTATTTTGACCCCCAAATTCTCAGCAACCTTCACCATTCCTTCAATGATTTTGTGCATTCCACCCATCGGATACCAAGTACCCAACACCAAATCTGCATAATTCATTAGGCTATACAAAGCAGGCGTATTTTCGGGCAATGCGCCCAAGAAATAAACAGGAAACTCCAAAATCTTTCTCAGTTTATCATGCTTAAACATTTGGTGAACTTGCTTACGAACTGAACTAAACAACTGCATTTTGAACAAGCCCTTCAATAACCGAATATCTGCAAATTCGAGGATAGAACGAGAAGGTTTATATACCAAATCATTGATACCTACTTCATACTTATATTTGGCTTCTGCCAAGAATTTCTTCAATTGAACGCCACTATCAGGCTCCAAATACTCAAAAAGCTCATAAAGTGCTGTTTGGTTGGCAGGGATTTGAAGGGTATCATCTTTGTCAAAAAAAACAGTATAACCTGGGTCTAACTGAATCAAGTCGTAAAAATCAGAAACTTTATAGCCAAACTGTTGAAAGAAATCTTCAAAAACATTCGGCATCCAATACCAACTTGGTCCCATATCAAAGGTGAACCCGTTGTGTTGAAATTGTCGTGCTCGTCCTCCGGGAG
>JBMYXW010000035.1:0-11387 GCA_049608825.1 Chitinophagales bacterium | reverse complement strand
TATTTTCGTAGCTAATTCTTATTGTTTGCGACCTTGAACAAGAAAGAACACATAATAAAAAAAGAAGCTCAATTGGTGTAAACTAATAGTATGTGTTACACTCTACAAGCTTCCTTTCTATTAACCTTCCTGTTCAAGACTCAATACAAAAACACAAATCTGTTCCATCATGCAGCAAAAAACGCTACTCACACTCTCCCTCACAATCCTAATTTTCCTGTTCATCACCACCGACACCTTCAAAAAAACCATCACTTCCACCACAAGTGACTCGGCAACAATGCCCAAACCCACCGAAATCGTCCAAAAAGACAAAGACGACAAAACCTTCAAAAAACGAAGAAAGCAGTGGGAAGAAGACCGCAATAAAACGGCAAAAGGCGACAATTGGAGGAAAATAGATGCCCAGTATCGAAGTAAAAAACATACAAAAATTGAAGCCAAACGCAGACAGCTTTTGTCGCAAGGTTTGTTGAAAACGAATGGCTTTGAAGAAGTAGCAAATGGGCATTTGACAGGAGAATGGCGAGAACGTGGCAGCAAGAATCAAGCGGGACGGATGCACACTTGCGACATAGATTTTGACAACAACCTCATTTATGCTGCATCTTCAGGCGGATTGCTTTGGCGTGGAAACATGGACGGTACAGATTGGACAAGCCTCAACGATTACCGAGCCATGTATATTCATTCTGTCCGAGTTATTTATACCGATGGCAACATGGGTTGCAGCCCAACTTGGGAACTCTATCAACTTTGCGCTGCCAATGGAGGCACTTACAATCCCGAAACCAAACAATGTGAAGGCTGTCTAGCTTTTGAAACAGCAGAATCCGCACAGGGTCCTTGTCCGAATGGTCAAGTGATGGATTGTGCAGGAAATTGTGTGTCCGCCGACCAGTTCAACAATTGGATTGGAGATAATTATTGTGACGATGGAACATTTGGGGCAACCTTTACCTGCGATCAATTCAGCAATGATGGAGGCGATTGCGGCACACCAAGTTCTGGTTGTAGTCCTGCATGGTTGAAATACCAATTGTGCCTTGCGGCAGGAGGTGAATACAGCATTGGAGGAGGCACTTGCAGCGTTCCAATTTCGTCTTGTGGCGCATTTACCAATATTCTGCAGGCACAAGGAGCTTGTCCAGATGGTCAAATTATGGATTGTGATGGCAACTGTTTTGACCCCGAATTTTTCGGAGCAGTCGGCAATGGCGATTGTCAAGACGGAAACCAAACCGCCAATTTCAAATGCCTTCAATACCAAAATGATGGCGATGATTGCGGTATGGTGAAACGTTTGATTGTGGCAGGAAATGGCGTGAATTATACCGACAACGAGGGCGCAACGTGGAACACTTCATCAGGTCTGACGGGTACGGTGAACAGAATGGTGACTGCCAACGATGCCAATGAAACCATTTATGTACTGACCACAAGTGGCGGATTGAAACACTTGTATCGCTCCACCAATCAAGGTTCGAGTTTCGATTTTGTCTATACTTTCTCAACCAGCAATGGTGATATTTGGGCTTCAAGATACGGTTCTGGCGATTTGTATGCCGTAAATGGCGAAGATACTTACCGATTGATTGCAGGAACAAACGAGCCTGTAATGGTTGGTTCGGTCAATCCTTCCAGCACAGGTTACACGCTTTTGGAAGGAGGCGAAAACGAAGATGGCGTATTTTTATATGCTTACATTGACGGAAAAATTTACGCTTCGATAGACAATGGTACAACTTGGAGCTTCAAGAGTGATGCACCCGAAAACCCCTTTTCAAGCAACAGTTTGAGTTGCTCAACCTCCAATCCCAACCGAGTTTATTTTGGTGGCGTGAATACCCATCGCAGTTATAATGGCGGAACAACTTGGACAGAAGTAAACGGTTGGGCAGAATATTATGGCGACCCACAAAATAAACTACATGCCGATATTGACGGAATCGACAACTTCAAAGGCACCGACGGCAGCGACTTTGTGATGATTTCGACGGATGGCGGTTTGTACCGTTCAGATGATGATTTGCAGTCCGTTGACAACCGAACATTGAGTGGGATAGGCGTTGGGCAATACTATTCGGTTTTTACCTGCAAATTTGACCCAAAAGTGATTTATATCGGTAGTCAAGACCAAGGCTTTCAGCGCACACGATTGGATGTGACGGGTGAAGGGTTGGTAGATTTTGAACAGACAATCAGTGGTGATTATGGACACATCACCTCACTCGACGAAGGCGCAAGTTTTTGGACAGTTTACCCAGGCTTTGCGATGTACTATCCCGATGCCATCAATAGCAATTCCAATCGAACATGGGATTTTGCGAATGAGGGAAATGGATTTCAGTGGATGTCGCCTTTGATGGTTGATCCAGATGGTGCGGACAAGGTGTTCATTGGAGGAAGTGGCGCAAGCAGTGGACAGCACCTTTGGCACTTAGATACCAATGGCGGAACAGGTATGACTCCCACCGAATTGCCTTTTGATTTTAGCAGTAGCGGTTCGATTACCGCCTTAGAATACGATTCCGAAACGCCCAATATTCGCTATGTAATGACCAACAATGGCGACCTTTTCCGTACCAACAATGGTGGAAATAGTTGGACACTCGTTTGGAACGGACCTAATTCTATGCGAGGAAACGACATCATTCCTTCAAAACTGAATGCAGGCACAGTCTATATTGCAGGAAGTGGTTTCTCCAATGCGGGCGTTTTGGTGAGTACTGATTATGGTGATACTTTTGAACCAATGATTGAAGGTTTGCCACCTACCAATATCAACCAATTGTCATTGACTCCCAACGAAGATTTCTTGTTTGCAGCGACCAATGTAGGAGCTTTTGTCTATGTTTTTGAAGATGCAATGTGGTATGACATTGGAGGCATCAGCGCACCTGACCAAGATTACCGAACGGTGGAATTTGTGCCAGCGACAGGAACAGCCCGTTTTGCGACTTATGGGCGTGGAATTTGGGATTTTGCTTTGGCATGTTATGCGCCTCCAACCGAACTAAGTACATTTTCGGTCAGCACAAGTTCTGCAACTTTGCAGTGGAAAGCTTCGGCAGGTGCAAATGCCTATCAGGTAGATTACCGTCCTATTGGCGGCAATCAATGGACAAGTCTTTTTTCAAGTAGCAATATGATTCTAATTGAAGGCTTGGATGGCGATACCGATTACGAATTTACGGTCAAAGCAACTTGCGGCTCAAACAATACAACCGCTTCTGAAACAGGTACTTTTACAACTTATTGCGCTGCAATGGCAAGCAATACAGAGTTTGGCTGGATTGAGCAAATTCGCTTGAATCAACTCAACAACCCAAGCGGCAATGATGGCGGCTATGGTGATTATTTGACCCAAAACACGACCGTTTTGGTCGGACTTCCCTACGAATTGCAGCTCACACCTGGCTTCCAAAACTTTGCAGCGAATCAATACTGGAAAGTGTGGGCGGACTTGAACCGAGATGGCAGTTTTGACGAAGCCAACGAATTATTGTTTGCAAGCGAAAATGCCTCACAAGAAGCATTGACAGTGGATTTGCAGCTATCGGAAATGGTCAGTGAAGGGTCTGCAATTTTGCGGATAGCGATGCAGTTTGACGAGCCAATCGAGAATGCTTGCAGTGCGTTTACCTACGGTGAAGTCGAAGACTATACAATTGACATCAAGAAATACTGCGAAGGAAGAGGCAGCAATACGCAATGGGAATGGATTGGGGGCGTAAAAGTCGGTGACTTCAGCAATGAAAGTGGGCCCGACAATGGCTTTGGAGACTATACGAGTGAAATCATCGAATTGACGGCTGGTGAAACTTATCCGATTACCTTGACTCCCAACTTTAGTGGAACACCCTATGCAGAATACTGGCGAATGTGGATAGACTTCAATGCGAATGGCGAATTTGAAGAATCAGAATTGGTCTTTGATGCGGGCGAAACAAATACCGCTGCAGTCAATGGAGAAATCACCATCCCTGAATCGGTTGCCAATACTTACACCAAAATGCGGGTCGCTATGAAATATGAAAGTGCTGCCGATGCTTGCGAAATTTTTGGCGATGGAGAAGTGGAAGAATATACTGTTTTATTAAAAGCAACAGAAGCTCGACTTCAATTGAAGGTCTTACTCGAAGGGGCTTTTGATGCCGAAACAGGCAGAATGACCACCCATTTACTGCAAAGAAACCTCATTCCGCTTGCCCAACCCTTCAATGGTGAACCGTGGAATTATGCAGGTATGGAGGCTTTGGAAAACAGCGATTTGCTGCCCGAAAATATGGTGGATTGGATTTTGGTCGAAATCCGAGATGCCAACGATGCGTCTATCCTCCTCGAACAAAAAGCCGCTCTCCTCCTGCAAGATGGCAGCATTGCAGACCCTCTCGACCCAACGGCTACCAATGGTTTGAGCTTTGACTCCAATTTGGAAGATATTTCTGCCGTTTTTGTCTCGGTCAAAACCCGCAATCACCTCGCTGTCCTTTCGGCTCAAACGGTCACACTGCCTACTGCTGCGCCTTTTGACTTCTCGAACCCGAACAATATAAGTGGTGGTGAATCACAATTAGCAGAATTGGAGGGTGGAGTGTTTGGTTTATTCTCGGGCGACTTCAATAGTGATGGAATTGTGTCGGTTGAGGACTTCAATTTTTTCCATGCTCAATTGGCTTTGCTGAATTTTTATGTGGATGGGGATTGTAATTTGGATGGTGTGGTGAATGTTGGGGATTATAATTTGTATCGGGGGAATTCGAGTGTGATTGGAGTTGAGGAGGTTTGGTATTAGTGGATTGAACACAGAGGCTCGGAGGCCCAGATGTTTTTGCTACACTTGATGTAGAATATGATCGTAGAGGTGGAGAGACGGGGAGGTTTTTTGGTGGTAGCGTAAACTTTGGCAAATGGAAGCTCTTTCATTTCAGTTGGTGAATAAGAGAATTAAAACTAGAAAAGGATATATAAATGTGGTTTTGATAAACCAAAGATTTTGTAGTTTTTAGAGAATAGTGTTATATTTGATTCGAGCCTGCCTAAACAAATGAATACTCTCATTTTTAAACTTCAAACTTACAGACAATGAACTTTAGATCACTGAAATACCTCCCCATCTTTACAGGCCTTATTGCCGTTGCGATTTCGTTTACTTCAACAGGGTGGGGAACTTACACTGCCTTGATTTATATTTTTGGCATCGTTCCCATTTTGGACATGCTCATGCCTGCTCCCGAAAAGAACATGACCGCAATGGAAGAAGAATTGGCACTTCAAGATTCTTTGTACGATTGGTTGGTATATATGATGGTGCCGCTTCAATATGCGTTTTTAGGTTGGTTTTTGGTAATTGTTGGCGACCCAAATCTCTCGACTTTTGAAATTTGGGGGCTTATTAGCGCAATGGGAATTTTGTGTGCAAGTTTGGGCATCAATGTAGCACATGAATTGGGGCATCGAACCAAAAAGTCGGAACAAACGATGTCCAAAGCACTTTTGTTGACCTCTCTGTATATGCACTTTTTCATCGAACACAACCGAGGACACCACAAACGAGTGGCTACACACGAAGACCCTGCCACTTCTCGATATGGTGAAAATCTTTATTTTTTCTATGTTCGTTCTGTTGTATTCAGCTATATTTCGGCTTGGAAATTGGAAGCCAAAAAATTGGAGAAAAAGCAGCTTCCATTCTTCTCGATTCACAATGAAATGTTGCGCTTCCAAATCATTCAAATTGCCTTCTTGTTGGGCATTTACTTTACATTGGGTACATTGCCGATGTTGGCTTTTATGGCGGCTGCAACCTTTGGTTTTTTGCAATTGGAGACCGTCAATTACATAGAACACTATGGACTTCAACGCAAACAAAAAGAGGGCGGTCACTACGAAAAAGTATTGCCAATTCACTCATGGAATTCCAATCACCTCATTGGTCGTCTATTATTATTTGAACTCACCCGACACAGCGACCATCATTTCAAATCAAGCCGAAAATACCAAGTACTTCGACACTTCGAGGATGCACCACAAATGCCCACAGGCTACCCTGGAATGATGGTACTCTCAACGATTCCTCCTTTGTGGTTTTGGGTGATGCACCGACATATTGAGAAATGCAAAAAAGAAACTGGAGCAGCCTGGGCGTGAGAATAGGTTTTGTAATTGGGTTTTTCTTTGTACACCCAAAATCAAAATCAAACCTCGTCTATCGTACTTCATACATCCAACCTATTCGAGAACCATTTTATACGCATTGTTAGGTGGATTTAAGAAGTATGATTACATGATTTTTGAGGTTTGATTTTGAAAATTTCCAGTTTCTTACTATTTTCAATTTCCTTACGGTACTTCTTCTCCCATTGAGGCTTCCCACAATTCAAACCATTCTTCTCGTGTCAGTTCGATTTGAAGAGCTTCAACCGCTCGTTGGATGCGGTGTATTTTTGAAGTACCTAAAACGGGGAGAATATTGGAAGGATGTTTGAGTAAAAAAGCCAATAAGATTTGGTCTAAACCTTCCACTTCATACTTCAATGCCAAGTCATTAGCAACTTCTCGAACCCTACTCGATTGACCTTGCCGAACATCGGAAAATACCGTTCCACCTCCTAAAGGCGACCAAGCCATAGGCGCAACTTTATGCTGCAAACACTGGTCAAGTGTACCATCCAAAAAAGGCTGTAAATGTAAAACGGAGGCTTGTATTTGGTTTGTCACCAATGGAAAACATTGATTCAAAGTTTCAAACTGTGTGGTATTGAAGTTGGACACGCCAAAATGCAAGACTTTTCCTGATGCCTTCAATTCAGCAAAGGCTTCGGCTATTTCGTGCGGATTCATTAGGGGTGAAGGGCGGTGAATCAGAAACAGGTCTATGTAGTTGGTTTGGAGTTCCTTCAAGGAGTTTTCGACTGACCAAATAATGTGCTGTTTGCTCGTGTCGTAGGATTTGATTTTGTGTTGTGGGCGGTTTTCGCTGACGAGTTTGATGCCACATTTGGTGACAATTTGCATCTTTTGTCGAAGATTGGGTTGCAATTGTAGGGCTTCTCCAAACGCTCCTTCGGTAGTATTGTGTCCATAAATATCGGCATGGTCAAAGGTAGTCACGCCCGTTTCTATACATTGTTGGATAAGGGCTGAAATGTCTTGTGTAGAAAGGTTCGCACCCCAAACGCCCCATTTCATGCAGCCTGCTACAATGCGAGAAAAGGTTGGACCTTGTGGGGAAGTGTTGATTTGTTGTTGGGTCATAGTTGATATGAAATGAAGGTTAAAAGGAAAAACTGTTTTGACGTATTTCTTTGAAGGAGCAAGATAGAAGATAATTTGGATTTTTGAAGCTAACAAAAAGAAAACATGGAAGTCTAAAAGGACAGAAATGGATATTAGAGAAGTTTTTTTGGTGTGGTTTTAGGTGAATAGTTTATGGTATTTGTTAGAATCTGATGGTTTTGTATTTCATTCATTTTTTCAGTTAGCTTACAAAATCTGTGATTTTTCACATGGATTTTGTAAGCTAATATTTTTTTAGTTTACAAAAACTATGTATTTTACATTACTTTTTGTACACTAAAAACAAATCATGGATAAAATAATCATTGGCAGAACCGAAGAAAAAGAGGTTTTAGATAAAGCATTGACTTCAAGCGAAGCGGAAATGATTTCCGTTATTGGAAGACGACGAGTTGGGAAAACATACTTAATTCGTAGTGCTTATAAAGATAAAATTGCTTTTGAAATTTCAGGTTTACAAAATGCAACAGGTGAAGAACAATTAAGAAATTTTGCGAATCAATTGCGTAAATTTTCTGGTTCAAAAATAAGAATTCCACCGCCTAAAGACTGGCTGGAAACCTTTTTTGTCCTCATTGATTACTTAGAACAATGTGATTTAGAAACAAAACCAGTCATTTTCTTTGATGAAATACCTTGGATGGCAACGCATAAATCGGGCTTTTTGAAAGGTCTAAGCTATTTTTGGAATTCATGGGCAGTTCAACAAAATATTGTTGTTGTGATTTGTGGTTCAGCAGCTTCATGGATGATTCAAAAAATATTGAGAGATAAAGGTGGTTTACACAATCGAGTCACTCGACGCATTCGCTTACATCCTTTTACTTTAGCCGAAACAGAACATTTTTTAAATCATCGAGGGATTCGATTTGAGCGTTATCAATTGCTGCAATTGTACATGGCAATGGGAGGTATTCCGCATTATTTGAAAGAAATTGAAGGAGGAAAAAGTGCGACTCAAAATATTGATAAAATCTGTTTTGGCGAAAGCGGTTTATTGCGAGATGAATTTTTGAGCCTTTATTCTGCATTGTTTAAATACGCAGAATACCATACAACAATTGTCCGTACACTTGCCTCAAAGCCCAATGGTTTGACTCGTTCTAACTTAATCAAATATTCAAAATTAACGGAAAGTGGTAGAATCACGAAAGTCTTAACCGAGCTTTCAGAGTCGGGTTTCATAACCGCTTACAATGCTTTTGGAAAGAAGAAAAAAGGAAAATTATATCGTTTGACCGATGAGTATTCCATTTTCTATCTTCGATTTATAGAACCGAATCTTTCTGAAACACAAGGCGTTTGGTCAAGTCTCAGTCAAGGTCAAGCTTACAAAATTTGGTGTGGTTATGCTTTTGAAAATGTTTGTTTGAAACATATTTCGCAAATCAAAAAAGCTTTGGGCATTTCGGGCATTTACACTCGTTCCTCTTCTTTTTTCAAAAAAGGTGATGAACAAAGTAAAGGGACTCAAATTGATTTATTGATTGACCGCAATGACCGAACAATTAACGTAGTAGAAATTAAATTCTATGATGGCATTTTTACCATTTCAAAAGATTATGCTCAAAAACTCCGACAAAAAATCCAAATATTTAAGGAAACAACACAAACTAAAAAACAAGTTTTCCTAACCATGGTTACTACCTTGGGCTTGAAATTCAATATTCATAGTGTTGGATTGGTCGATAATGATTTTGTGAGTGAGGTTCTGTTTGAGTAATAAAAAAATTTGTACCAAAAGTCTATATTTTTTATTATTTTTGGTACAAAAAATATAATTATGCTAATAGGTCGCAAAAAAGAAATTAGAGAGTTAGAACGAGTTTTAAAATCGCCAAAAGGGGAAATGATAGCTGTATTGGGAAGAAGGCGAGTGGGTAAGACTTTTTTGATAAATGAAACGTATAAAGATTGTATTGTTTTTGAACAAATAGGTGTTAGAAATGCTTCAAATGCAGCACAACTAAACACCTTTACAGATGCTTTACAACAATTATCTAATCAACCTGTGAAAACACCTAAAGATTGGCAAGAAGCTTTTTTTAAACTACGGGATGTGTTGAAACCGTTGGTAAATCAAGATAAAAAGCTCGTTATCTTTTTTGACGAATTGTCATGGTTAGCCGTAAAAGGTTATAAGTTTTTAGATTTTTTAGGGCATTTTTGGAATAGTTGGGCTTCTCGACAAAATATTGCAGTCGTTCTATGCGGTTCAGCTACATCATGGATTATCCAAAAAGTTATCAATGATAAAGGGGGCTTACACAATCGAGTAACAACTTACATTAATCTCAAGCCTTTTACATTAGCTGAAACAGAAGAATTTTTGAAAGCAAAACATGCTAATTTTACCCACTACCAAATCATTGAATTTTATATGACTTTTGGTGGCATTCCCTTATATTTAGATAAAATTAATCCTTCAAAAAGTGCCATTCAAAATATCAACGATATATGTTTTGCAGAAAATGGCTTATTACGACACGAGTTTGGTCGCTTATATCCTGCCTTGTTTGACAATCCTGAACATCACATTGCGGTTATTCGGGCATTAGCGAAAAGTCATAAAGGACTAACCCGAACAGAAATTATCGAATTGTCTAAAATACCGAACGGACGTTCTGCCACACAAGTTTTAGAAGAGTTGCAACAGTGTAGTTTCATTATGGCATATCAATCTTTTGGCAAAAAGAAAAAGGATAAAATCTATCGTCTAACCGATGAATATTCTTTATTCTATCTCCGATTTATCGAAGAACAACCTTACGAAGGTGATGGCACATTTATGCAATTGAGTCAATTACAAACCTATAAAACATGGACAGGTTATGCCTTTGAAAATGTGTGTATGAAACATATTTTGTCCGTCAAAAAAGCCTTGGGTGTATCGGGTGTTTACACCCGTACATTTTCTTTTCTCAAAAAAGCAACAGAAACAGAAGGTGGACTTCAAATAGATATGCTATTAGAACGAGCTGATAGAGTCATAGACCTTTTCGAGATTAAATTCTACAATACAGAATTCACAATGACCAAAGCTTATGCCGAGAAACTTCGTCGAAGAACTCGTCTTTTTATGCGGCTTTCAAAAACAAAATATCAAGTTCGACTGTCTATGATTACCCCTTTTGGGCTAAAAAATCCAAATCATAGTCCAGGATTGCTGCACAGTGATTTTGAGATTGATTCTTTGTTTTTATGATTTCACGCCTCAAAAAATATTGCCATGAAATACTATAATTGGTGACAACTATCTTTTGAAACTACTTATCACCAATTATACAGTTATAACTGGTGACAACTACCTTTTTAAACCATTTATCACCAATTATAAGCTAAAAAATGGTTTCTTAAACTTTCACAAAATCCTCAACCCCATCCCCTTCATATCTCGGAATCAAATGAATATGGACATGTGGAACAGATTGTCCTGCAATCGGTCCATTGTTGATGCGAATATTGAAGCCTTCGGGTTTGTACTCTTGAGTCAAAATTTGCTTCACCCGATTTACGACCAGCCAAATCGCTTGCTGTTCTTTGAATCTCAACGAAAAATAATCAAAGGTGTGTCGCTTGGGAATAATCAGTGAATGACCTTTGATGGTAGAATATCGGTCAGAGGTGGCATAGACCGTAGCCGTTTCGGTGAGAATCTTTCGCTCTGCAACTGGTTGGCAAAACGGGCAGCCTTTTTCGCTGCGAAAGGTTCGTTGATTGAAGTGTTGGTATTCGTATATTTCACAGTGGTCTGCCACCAAAATGCTTTTATAGGGCAAGCGCACTTTGCATTGATAAACATCACAGTGTTTTTTGGTATGATAGCGAAAACCACTTTTTTTGATGTCTCGTCGGACGGTAAAATAAGCCCTTCCTGTGGGCTTCAACAGCTCTGCAATTTCCATCAAAACGCCCGCTTGTTCTTCAGGCATCAAAACATTCAATACATAATGACAAATAATAGTGTCGAATTTGCCTTTTGGAAACTCCGCAAAATAATAAGGGTCATAACCTTCAACGTCACAGCCTTTCTGTTTCAAAAACTCGACATCTTTTCCTGAGCCACAGCCAAAGTCTAAAATTCG
>JBMYXW010000034.1:0-11509 GCA_049608825.1 Chitinophagales bacterium | reverse complement strand
TCTATTTGGGATTTTCTTTTTGCTAAAGTTGGATTCTTAGGGAAGGCTCTATAGGATGAAGAGACTGCAATAATAGAGGGGGGGATTTTGGAAATGTACTCAAATTAGGTGCTACAAAAATAAACTTTTTTTAGTTTATGACCTATTACAATTTAATTTCTTCTTGTTGATCATCAAAAAAACGATATTCAGCCAAGAAATAATTGTCATTTGAAGTTATTTTTACCCATTTTTTGTGTTGCCAAAACCATTGCATTTGTTTTGAACGCCATCCTTTTGTGAGGTAAGATTCTACGAATGGATGAACGGTTAACTGTAAATCATCGTAGTCCATTTCGTTTAATAGATAGCTTAAATTGTTGGCGATGTCATCTACTAATAAGATGGTTGCCTTTACTTTTCCTGAGCCATCGCAGGTTGGACAAACTTCTGCTGTCGAAATTTTGATTTCGGGGCGGGTTCTTTGGCGAGTGATTTGCATTAAGCCAAACTTGCTGAGGGGCAGTATTGTATGGCGTGCTCTATCCAATTCCATGGCTTCTTTCATCCTTCTATAAACCATCTTTTTATTAGAAGGGTCTTTGATGTCAATAAAATCAATGATGATAATTCCGCCTAAATCTCTTAATCGAAGCTGGCGAGCTACTTCATTGATGGTTTCTAAATTGACAGTTAATGCTTGGCTTTCTTGACTCTGAACAGTACTTACTTTGTGTCCACTGTTTACGTCAATTACATGAAGGGCTTCTGTGTGTTCAATCACTAAATAAGCACCACTTGCCATATTGACGGTTTTGCCAAAAGCAGCTTTTATTTGTTTGGTGATTTTATAATGATCAAATATTGAAGCTTTTCCCTTGTATAAAGATACTATTTTTGCAGCTTCGGGAGCAATGCTTGATACATAAGTTCGGTAGTCGTCAACTAAAGTTGCGTCATTTACAATGATGTTTGTAAATGACGCATTTAGTAAGTCTCGTAAGATACTTGAAGGCTTGCTAAGTTCACTCAATACTTTTTGAGGAGATTTAGCCGAATTCAACTCAGATAAGATTTTTTTCCACTTTAAAAGTAAGGCGTTTAAATCTTCGTGTATATCTGCTAATTTTTTACCTTCAGCAGCAGTTCGCACGATAATTCCGAAGTTTTTGGGTTTGATATTGTCAATCAAAACCCTCAACCGTTCCCTTTCTTCTGATTGCTTTATTTTTCGAGATACTGCAATAGCATCACTAAAAGGAGCTAAAACAATGTATCTTCCTGCAAGGGTCACTTCGCAACTCAGTCGAGGTCCTTTTGAGGATATGGGTTCTTTGAGAACCTGTACCAATAAAGAGTCTCGCTTTTCGAGTACATCCGTAATCTTCCCTGTTTTGACAATATCGGGTTCTAATTCAAAATTGTCTAAGAGATGTTTTTTACGACTACCCGACAAACCTTCATCAATGAATTTTGTTAGGGAGCGAATTTGGGGCCCTAAATCGGTGTAATGTAAAAAAGCATCCTTCCCATATCCAATATCAACAAATGCAGCATTGAGTCCTTGAACCACTTTTTTGACTTTACCTACAAAGATATCGCCAACTGCAAATCGGTTATTAGATTGTTCTTGATGCAACTCTACCAACACTTTATCTTCCAATAAAGCAATATGAACACCCTCAACAGTGGAGTTTACAATTAAATCTCTATTCAAAGCTGATTATTTCTTCTTCTTGTGTCTATTTTTTCTTAGTCGTTTCTTACGCTTATGGGTTGCAATCTTGTGTCTTTTTCGTTTTTTTCCGCAAGGCATATTTATTTGATTTAAAATTAAGAATTTGAAAGTTTTTCAATGTATTTATCCAATTGGTCTGCAAAGGTAGGGTTTTTCACCCATTTTTTACACTCTTTATAGGCATCAATTGCTTTTTCCTTTTGTCCAAGTCCTATATAGGCCTCTGCAAGGTAATAATAGGCTTGTGGATTGGAGGGGTCTTTGGTTATAACTCTCTGTAAACGAATGACTGCTTTGGCATATTGAGCAGAAACGATAGCCATCTGACCTAATAGCAAATTTGCTTTCAGGTTTGTAGAATCTATTAGAGTAATATCTCGAAGCATGAATATACCTTTCATTACTTGTCCTCCTTGATTGCCATAACCATCAATATAAGTAGCCGCTAATTCGATTTGGTAATCCAAGTTGGTTGTATCAAAAGCTATTGTCTTTTGATAAGCATCTACTGTTGTTGCGACCAAATAAGCTCTCATGCTCGAATCTCCTGAGACTCTAAATGCAAAAGCTGATTTTTCGGCAGCTTCTTCCCAACGTGATTCAACTGAATCTAGTACTGCTGCTTGTTGGAAATAATGCGATGCTAATTCAATGTATTGGGCTTTTTCCCAACTTTCACCCAATTCTTTATAAATAGACGCACGATTGAGAAGGGAAGAGTCTTTGTGTATTCTAAGTTTTGCTTCTAGGTTTGTTATACTGTCTTTTTGTTCAAGGGTTATTTTTTTCTTGAGGTTAGTGGCTAATTGCTCAAAGTTGATTTTTATTTTATTTGAAGCTTTTTCTGTGGTCTCTGAAGATGCCAAACTGTCTTCTTCTATAGAATTAGATTTTCTATTTCCTGCAAAAAATAATCCGCAAATAAGCAAAATACATGCTACTATTAAAAACACTTGTTTTTTATCCACTCCTGTAAGGTTCTTTGTTGAAATTGAGTTCGCAAAGATAAGCAATAAAACAAAAAGGCTGAGTAATATAATTTACTCAACCTTTTTGCTTACGGTTGCTTTATAACTAAGTAAACTAGTCGTCCGATTGGGTATTCAAAACCTCGCTGTTCTTCACATTCTCCACAAAAATCTTAGCTGGTTTAAATGCAGGGATGTGATGTTCAGGGATTTCGATAGCAATATTCTTCTTGATGTTTCGACCAATTTTTCTTGCTCTTTTCTTTGTAATAAAAGAACCAAATCCACGGATGTAAACATTTTCACCTCCAGTGAGAGATTCTTTTACTTCTTTAAAAAAAGCTTCTAATGAAACCAAAACATCAACCTTAGGAACGCCCGTTTTTTCTGCAATGCGAGCAATTAAATCTGCCTTTCTCATAGTAAAATCTGTTAAAATCTGTTAGTAAATAAAAAATCTGTTAGTAATAAAAAAGAAAACTTAAGGTTAAATACATTAATATTTTTCCTTAAATAATATTTGTAATAATCGTTTTAAAAAGGAATCGTTTGTTATGATAACAAACTAAAACATCTTCATTAATAAGATAAGAACTATAAGTATGCTAAAAAATTGTGTTTCAATGAAAATGCTCTTTTTTATTTTCTCAATAAAGAAGACGAAAATGAATCAAGTGTAAAATACTTAAAATTTTACATAAAACAAACAATTAGAGTGAATTATTCATTTTAATGTCGCAAGGTAGGCTTTTTTTATTATTTATTAAAGAAAAAAAGCCCACATAATCTTTATGTGAGCAAATATAGAAACAATTGTAGTTTTTATCAAAGTTCCAACATTAATTTTTTATATAAAAAATATTATTATATATCAAGAATAGGAATAAGAATTTTTACCCTTGTACCGATGGCATAATTGCGTTTATCATAAATGTCAATTATTTTGACATCAATTTTTCTTTTATTGAGTTTATTTAGTATGGACAAACGCTTTGGGGGATTGGTTGTACCGACTTTTGATTTGGAGAGTGTTCGGTTTTGTAGTGCAGCAGCTTTGGTTCGTCCAATTCCATTATCGCTGACAGTACATATCAGAATGTCTTCTGTTTGCTCAAATTTAATGGACAATAAACAATTCCCTTCTTTTTTTTGTAACAAGCCATGTATAAGGGCATTCTCTATATAGGGTTGAATAAGCATTGGGGGAATAAAAACGTCTTCTGCTTCTATATTTGGAGCAATGTTTATTTCGTATTCAAATTTTCCTTTGAAGCGCATAGATTCTATATTCAAATAAAGAGAGATGTATTCAATTTCATCTTCCAAAAGAATACTTGGCTTTTTTGAATTATCTAATACTTTACGCATGAGTTCTGAAAAAATAGACAAGTAAAGGTTGGCTGATTTTTTGTCGTTTTCGGTGATAAAATATTGGATAGAGTTCAAAGAATTGAAGATAAAGTGTGGATTCATTTGCGCCCTCAATGCCATTTGTTCAGATTCGACCAAACGCCGTTTTAAATCACTTCTTTCTTTGAAATACTTTACCAAAAAATAACTCACTGCTGTTAATAGGCACAATACCAGCATTGCAATCAATGTTTTGTACCAAGTCTGTTGAGTATAGTGTTGAGCGATAAGAAACTGCAATTCAGCACGTTCTATGCTTCTATTGTTGTCTTTATCAACTGCATAAATCCTAAAAATATAAGCACCTGGGGTTAGAGTTGGATATTGAATTACATTTTGATTGGTAACAATCCATTCTTTATCTACTCCAAGCATTTTGTATTGATAGCGCATATCACCTTGCGATTTGAAGGACAATCCATCATAACTGATTTTAATGTTGTTTTGATTGAAATCTAAATCATATCGTTTTTGAAGCAATGTATCTTTATACCAGACTTCTACTTCTCGAATGTGAATCAAAGGAGGAGTAGTTTTTTGTCGGATATTTTTGTCAAAAAAACTCAAACCCGAACTACTCGCCACCCAGACTGTATCGTTTTCTATCAAGACATCTTGTATATGATTGGAGGGGAGTCCCTCTAAAGTTGTGTATTTTTGTATGGTCAATTTAGGTTTGTTATGACTATTAAGATCAAAAGTGACTTGATTCAAACCATTGTTGGTACAAATCCAAGCATTGTCGTCTGTATCTATTACAATTTTATGACATATATCACTGTTTAAACCATACTTTTCCTTCAATTCCAACAAAATTTGGGGCTGTTCTGGCTTACTTATGTCTAACAATAAAACGCCATTTCCATCTGTGCCTACCCATAGTTGATTCTCGGAATTAATCGCCAAACTACTGATGTTTTCTTGAAGGAGAGAATCTTGCAAAAAATACAAACTATCATCAGCATAATATTGTAAGCCTTGTGTGTTGCCAATCCAAATATTTTCTGCCAAATCCTCACATACACTGCTTACCTGCTGCAATGGCAAAGTCAAAACTGCTGCTGCTTCTTCTGTATCAAACTTGATAGGATCTTGATACCTTGCAGCCCAAATAAATCGGTTTTGTTTTGTACTGATAAGTTCTTTGGTTGATACCAAATTCACCACAAATAAATCCTCTTTATCCGTAAAAAATAGCAAACCTTCGTCTGTTGCCAACCATTTCCGGTTGTTTTTCAATAAAATATCATTTACTCGATTGTAGGCATTCAAGGAATAACTAATGTCGTAATTATTCACGACCTTACCATCCACTGCAATTTCACTCAGTGTACCTTTACTGCTCCCCAACCAAAGGTGTCCTCGACTGTCTTTGGCAACTGAATGAATATCGTTAAATGCCAATCCATCGTCTATTGTATAAGTTTTTACATGAATATTGGAGAGTAGAAAAATACCTTCGTCTAAAGTGGCAAACCAATAATTGCCTTCTCGGTCTTTGAGTATGGAAGTAATGGTTTTTTGAGGAAGGTATCTTTTAGTTTGAAGGCTGTCCGTTTTAAAATTCGTATAATGATAAACACCCCCTCCCCAAGTTCCTGCCCAAATATTCTGTTCGGTTTCTTCGTATTTACAACTGGTAGAATATTTTTTTTGGTGAGGAAAAAGGTCTTGTTCCAATGAATCACGATACAAGGAAAGCGACCTCTTGTAATAAATAATCAAATCCCCTTCCTTCATTTGGTGATTGTGAAACAGATTGGTTTCTTCTTCAATGATTCGATTGCCTTCAATATAACCCGTTTGCCCATCGGCAGCCAATAACCATATTCGACCTATTAAGTCCTCTTTGATGTCTAATACATGATTGTTTGATAATCCATTAGAGGTATTGAAGGTTGTGAAATCTTTCCCGTCAAAACGACTTACTCCCATTGCAGTGGCCAACCATATATAGCCTTTCTCATCTTGGATGACGCTGTATATCTCATTACTCGGTAATCCATCTTCTACCTTGTAGTGAAAGTAAGTGACCTTTTGCGCCAGCATTATTTGGGTACAAAAAGTCAATAGATAGGGTATCAAGATACACCTGCAAATCCAGTAGAGAATATTTTTTGATTTGAAGAGGAGACTTTTGAAGTTTCCTATTTGGGGAGAATTGATTTTCATTACAATTGAGAATTTTTAAAGCAAAACTTCAAAAGTCTAAATCGGGAAATAATTTTATGAACGTTTCCAAGGCAAACTATAAAAGTGTATAAGCCATTGAAACCTGTAAAATATTTTTTGGAGAAGTTCTAAATCCTGCAACTGGATTGAAAGTATCACTGAAACCATAAAAATAACGAATTGAAGCATTGAAACCCTGTTTTGATTCTATACCAATGCCGCCGCCAAATGAAATATCGGTTGTTTCAAAAAAAGTTTTCCCATTGATAGACGGAACTCCTGGAAATCTCATAGTTGCTCCGATTAATTGCCCAATTTGTGGAACAACTTGTATGTTCAAATGACGAGTTACAAACACTTTCATCGTGAGAGGTAAAACTGCATAACCATAAGTCGCCTTACTATCTGCTGTCAATATATCAGATACTTGATGTTGAGAATACAGTATTTCTGGCTGAAAACCGAATCGGTCATTGAAACGAATACTTATATAGACTCCTGCATGATAGCCAGAAGTGGAAAGTACATCGTTGGCATCTCCCTGATAATCAGTAAAATTGTAGCCTGCCTTAAATCCAATGATAGACTCACCTGCCTCTTGTGCAAAATGAATTTGAGAAAAACTACATAGTAAACATACAACAATTAAGAATCTATGGAACAGATAACACCAAAGACGATAGAAACGGTTTGACTTTTTGATAATGATGAAATTAAAGGATGAAAAAGCTTGTTTGACTCTACCAAGATAGTGTTTTTTTAGTACATTGCATTTTATTTAAAATTAATTTAATGTGAGATATTTTTTTGTTTAATTGTAGATAAAATCTGATGAAAACATCCAGCCACAATCACACGATGAATTTTTGAATAATAATTCGATTACCTACTCAAATCTACCCCATTTTCAATTTCCACAAAATAAATTTCTGCTGCAATTCCCGTTTCGATTCTATACTGTGCCAAAATTTGACTGGTAACAGCTTTGGCACTTTCCCTTTTTATCAAATTCAAGGTGCATCCACCAAAACCGCCGCCCATCATTCTTGCGCCCAATATTTCGGGAATATTTCGGGTCAAATCTACCAACAAATCCAGTTCGGTACAGCTTACTTCATACAAATGTTGTAATCCATGATGTGATTGATACAAGAGGTCTCCTAAAGATAAGACTTGCCCTGTTTTTAGGTGTTCACAGAATTGATGGACTCTTTCATTTTCTGCAAGAATGAATTGACAACGTTTCAATAGTATTGGAGGTAGTTTTGAGGCATACTTTTTCAACATCGGAAAAGTTACATCTCGAAGGCTTTCTATTTCAGGAAAATCGTTTTGCAACAATCGAACAGCTTGTTTACATTCTGTTGGTCGGTCATTGTAGCCCGAAGTTGTGTGTTCGTGCTTGACATTGGAGTTGATGAGTACCAAACAATAATCACCCAACTCAAGTGGAAGGTATTCAAACGTTTGAGAACGACAATCCATCAACATCACCTTGTCTTTTTGACCGAAAGTAGAAGAAAACTGGTCGAGAATGCCGCTTTGAATACCCAAAAACTGGTTTTCGGTTTGATTGCCAATTCGAGCGATTTCCCATTTCTCCAAAGTCACACCTGCCAACTCACACAAGCCTCTCGCAAATCCACATTCCAATGCTGCGGATGAACTCAATCCCGAACCAATCGGAATATTCCCTGCAAAAACACAATCAAATCCTTTGATTTCAATGTTTCGTTTCTGAATTTGTTGGACAACTCCCAATAAGTAATTGACCCAAGAATACTCGGTTTTTTGGATGTTTTTCAATGAACATTCATAGCTATCACTCATATCCAATGCTCTAAGACGGCAAGTATCTTCTGTCTCATTAGCTGCAAAACCAAATAAGATGTGTTTGTCTATGGCAGCAGGCAATACAAAACCCATATTGTAGTCGGTATGTTCGCCAATTAGATTGATTCGCCCAGGAGCTTTGACATAGAACTGGGGACGGTTTCTAAAGGTTTGCTGAAAAGTCGTAGCAATTTGAGATTGCAATATTGTTGGTTGTTTCGACATTCTTCGATAGTTTTTGGACCATATTTTAACCCACTTCACTTGCTAAGGCTTCGATAGAAGTTTTTCCGAAAAGGGTGTTATTCTACGAATAATATAAATGAAGATGATTTAAATTGAAGTTCCAAAGGTAATAATAAAGTGAAAATGAACCAATGAAGCTACCATATTGTAGAATAGGTTCACTATTTGGATAAATCGTTTTATGAAAAAAAATACAATACGCATTGGAGGTGTTCCTGAACACTTCAATTTACCAATCCACCTAGCTATTGAAAGAGGTGATTTTAGTAACAAAAACATTGATGTTCAATGGACAACCTTCAAAGGAGGAACTGGACAAATGACGAAAGCTTTGCGAAATGGTGAGGTAGATGCCTGCGTCTTATTGACAGAGGGCGTTATCAAGGACATTTTGCAAGGGAATCCCAGCAAAATCATCAGTAATTATGTGATTTCGCCTTTGATTTGGGGCGTTCATACATCTGCGGACAATTCTTTGTATCGTTACCGAGATGTTTTTGATAAAAAATACGCTATCAGTCGTTTAGGCTCAGGTTCGCATTTAATGGCGATTGTGGATGCAGACAGTAAGGAGCAAAGCATTGATGAGTCGCAGTTCAAAATTATCAAAAATTTGGATGGGGCTTTGGAGTCTTTGGCGAAGCAAGAAACGGATGTTTTTTATTGGGAAAAATTCACTACCAAACCTTATGTTGATTCAGGGCAATTGAAGCGAATTGGCGAATTTCTTACGCCTTGGCCCTGTTTTGTGATTGCAGCTACAGACAAAGTTTTGGAGGAGCAACCTGAGAATATTGTAGAAATGCTTCGCATGATTCACCATTCTTGCCGCCAATTTATGCAAAATGAACAGGCAGTGCAATTGGTAAGTGAACGGTATGGGCAGAAATCAAAGGATGTAGAGCGTTGGTTTCACAGTACGGAATGGGCTACACATGGTTGGGTGAGCAATAAAATGCTTCGGAGTGTGGTGTATTCGCTTCAAAATGCGGGGATTATTGAAGAAAACCAAGAAGAGGTTGAGTTGGTTTGGAGAAGGGAAGTTTAAAAATATGCCAATAATTCCTTCGCATTCGCCAAAGCCATTTCACCTGGTCTATCGCCACTCAACATTTTTGCAATCTCGGTTACACGTTCTGTTTCGTTCAGTTTTCTGATTTTAGAAAGTGTGCGTTCAGGGGTATTGTATTTATAGACAAATAGATGGGTGTTTCCTTTACTGGCAATTTGGGGCAAGTGGGTAATCGAAATCAACTGGTGATGAGTGGATAAGTCCTGCAATACTTTCCCAACCTTCAAGGCTACTTCACCAGAGATTCCTGTATCAATCTCATCAAAAATAAGTGTTGGCAAAGCAGTATTGGCTGCAATGAGCGACTGAATACACAACATCAAACGAGACAATTCTCCACCAGAAGCCACCTTTCGGAGTTCGGCATGACGACTGCCTCGATTGGCAGAAAAAAGGATTTCGATTTCGTCTCTACCGTATGCGGTGAGTTGGTGTTCGGGCAGTATTTTGTGAACTGTTCTGACGGTTGCCTCTTTCATTCCTACCGACGTCAACATGGTGTTGATGCGTTCTTCAAAAACGGGGATTTGTTTTTTGCGGTCTTTGGTGATTTTTGCAGCAAAAGAAAGGAGTTTTTTGTGTTGAACTTCAATGGTTTTTTGAAGTTCTTCAATTTCACTTTCCAAATTGTCTGCTGATTGGTTTTGAGAAGCCAGGTTGTCTCGAATTTCTATCAATTCCGAAATTTCCGAAATTTGGTGCTTTTTTTGAAGGCGATAAATAAGATTTAATCGCTCCGAAACCAATTCCAACCTTTCTGGATCCATGCTGTCGTCTTCTCCCATTCGGGTCAGTTCGTTGTGAATGTCCGTCAATTCAATATTGACGCTTTCGAGGCGGTCATTTAATTCTTCAAATAGGGGGTGAAACCTAGCAATACTTGACAAATGTGCTTGAACCATCTTGAGTTGCTCCAAAACTGCTATTTCGTTTTCATCCAAAAGATTGATGCTTTCGACCAATGATTGTTGAATGTGTTCGGTATTGTTGAGTTGATCCAATTCCTGCTCAAGTGATTCTTGTTCATTTGCATCGACCAGATTTGCATCTTGCAGTTCGGTTAGTTGAAACTGTATATAGTCCAAATCCCGTTGCAATTGGGCATATTCTTTCTTCCGTTTTTTAAGTTGGGTTTGATTTTTTTGATAGTTTTTGAAGATTCCCTGATAGTTGGATAATACGCTGTTGTGACTCGCCAAAGTGTCAATGATGGACAATTGATAATGGGCATCAAAGAGGTGAAGGGTTTGATGTTGGGCATGGAGATTGACCAATTGTTCTCCTATCTGCTTCAATATTTGAAGGTTGACAGGTGTGTCATTGACAAAAGCACGAGACTTGCCCGAAGGAGTAACTTCTCTGCGAATGAAAGTAATGTTCTCATAATCCAACTCGTGTTTCTCAAAAAAAGCTCGTAATTTATAGGCACTGATATTGAAAGTACCCTCTACAATACACTTTTTTTTATTGTTGGACAGAGCAGCCGTATTGACTCGATGCCCTAAAATGAGCGACAAAGCACCCAATAAAATAGATTTACCTGCGCCCGTTTCGCCTGTAATGATGGTGAGTTTGTCCGAAAAACTCAACTCCACTTCTTCGATAAGGGCGTAGTTTTTTATCAGTAGTTTCTGTAACATAAGATGGTCAGCTATTACGCAAACAATATAAAACTCTACAAAGTTAGCTTTTTTTACCTTATGCCTTGTTTCTTTTTTTTTAGAATATTGCTATTTTTTGTGGAAAAAATCTAAATTTAATATTGTCCTGCGGAGAGCATCACCAATGTACAGCCTTCAATAACTTCAATTTCGTGGTCTTCTGCCATTTCTATTAATTCAGAGTTCTCGCTCCCAGGATTGAATACAATTCGTTGAGGTTGGAGATTGTCTAGGATGTATTCGTAGTATTCTACTTGATTTTTAGGGTTTAGGTAGATTGTAACGGTATGTACATCCTCTATTTCGGGTTGCCCAATAAGGATTTCTTCACCTGCTAGAGCGCGACGATCCAAATCATCGACAGGCTTTTCATTGTCATAACCAGGGCCGAACATTTTACTGACGGCCTCGCCACGTAGCATTCGTACCG
>JBMYXW010000033.1:0-11537 GCA_049608825.1 Chitinophagales bacterium | reverse complement strand
ATTCGGGAAGCAATGACGAGTAAAGACCTTATCACTGCTCCTGCTGGAACGACTTTGGAGGAGGCTAAGGGGATTTTGATGCAGCATAAAATAGAAAAATTGCCAATTGTGGACGACAATGGTAAATTGAGGGGCTTGATTACTATTAAAGACATCGAAAAAGCCATTCAATATCCAAATGCTGCAAAGGATGCTTATGGACGTTTGTTGGTTGGAGCTGCGGTAGGTGTCGGAAAAAACACCTTGCATCATGTAGCAAAATTGGCAGAAGCACAAGTCGATGTGATTGTGATAGATACGGCTCATGGTCATTCAGAAGGAGTCCTTCAAACGGTCAAAGAGGTCAAAGATACTTTTCCAGATTTGCAGGTCATTGCAGGAAATGTCGCTACGGCAAGTGGTACGGTGGCATTGATTGAAGCAGGTGTGGATGCGGTGAAAGTGGGGATTGGACCTGGGTCTATTTGTACTACGAGAATTGTGGCAGGTGTAGGTGTGCCACAGATTACAGCTATTTACGATTGTGCTGAGGCTGCAAAACCATACAATATTCCTGTGATTGCAGATGGAGGTATCAAGTATTCGGG
Organism: Chitinophagales bacterium; assembly: GCA_049608825.1. GTDB lineage: Bacteria > Bacteroidota > Bacteroidia > Chitinophagales > UBA2359 > JAUHXA01. The sequence continues at coordinate 10,950 of JBMYXW010000033.1, read as the reverse complement.
CGATTTAGTGAAAGCCATTGCAGCGGGTGCGGCTACGTGTATGATGGGAAGTGTGTTTGCAGGATGTGAGGAAAGCCCTGGTGCTACTGAATTGTATCAAGGGCGAAAATACAAAGTTTATCGGGGAATGGGTTCGATTGGTGCGATGCAAAAAGGCAGCAAAGACCGATATTTTCAAGAAGGAGCTAAAAAGTTGGTGCCAGAAGGTATTGAAGGGAGAGTGGCTTACAAGGGGAAATTAGAAGACACTGTTTTTCAGATGGTTGGAGGACTTCAACAAGGGATGGGCTATTGTGGTACAGCTACGATTGAGGAACTCAAAGAAAATGCTCGGTTTATCAGAATTACCAGTGCAGGTTTGCGAGAGAGTCATCCACACGATGTTCAGATTACCAAAGAAGCACCGAATTATAGTGTTTCGGCTTAGGTGATTTTAAATGATGAATTTTGAATAGGTAAATGAAATGTATTCAAAATTCATCATTCAAAATTGACTACTGGTCAGATACGGTTTGGTCTTCCGTTTTATTGAGCCAATAAATAATCCGTTTGATTTGTCCCCATTGGTCTCCCGAAAAATAGTAGTAGGGATAAGATTCTTTTGTTTTTCTATCGTAGAAGTAATATCTGTACGCAAAGTAAGATTCATCTTCTACTTTTTTTGTTTTGAGGTTCAAGGATCTTTTATTGCCAAAAAACGCTTCTCTTCTTAGTATGTATCTGTATTCGTTTTTATCGGTATACAATTCATCAATTTTCCCCACAGCAACCAATTCATAATCGTGTTGGTATTTTTTGAAAAGAGGTTCTAATTGTTCATTGTAAGCCTCCAAATTATCATTGGTTTCTTCAATAAAATCGTCTCTATCATCTTCAAAAAACTCGTCAATGTCCTCTATGGTGTTATTGGGGTCTTGGTATTTGAAGCGTTCGACTAATAGAGTGGTCGTTTGAACGTCCTCAGGCATCCATTTTTTTTGGGCGAAGGTTAGGGAAGTAGAAACTATTAAGCAAAGTGTGCAAATAATGATTAGTCTTGCCATAGCATTGGGGTTGTTTAAAACTGAATTTGTGTTAAAAAATTATACCTCTACAAAGCATAACTTATAAAAAAGGTTTTTAAATCAAGTAAAGAAAAATATCATATACTGAAGTTCGGTTTAGTAGATTATGGTTTGATAATGTGAATAAATCATGGTTTAATGCACTTTTCTAAAACGTGTAAAGTTTTACAAAAGTATGTTTTTTTTCTGTTTTCACCATGCTCTGAAATTTCTGTGCGAAAATTCGACTGTAAATCAGTGCCTTAACTATGTTGATGTTGTTAACTTGCAAGGAATGTTTGTTTATCTTGGGCTATAATAGTATCTTTGCACTCCAAATTTCAGAAAAATTTTTTCTCACAGCAAAAAAAGTAATGCGGTGAATACACTAAGTTATAAAACAGTTTCAACCCGAAAAGAGGATGTAGTTCGGGAATGGTTTATAGTCGATGCAGAAGATATGATTGTGGGGCGCTTGGCTACCCGCATTGCTGCAGTTCTAAAAGGCAAACACAAACCATCTTATACTCCTCACATTGATGATGGTGATTATGTAATTATCGTGAATGCGGAAAAAATCCGTTTTACAGGTAATAAAATGAACACCAAAGAGTATATTCGATTCAGTGGCTATCCAGGTGGTCAGAGGAGACGTACTGCAAAGGAAATGTTGCAGCACAAACCGACTGACATAATGGAGAAGGCAGTTAGAGGTATGTTGCCTAAAAATCGTTTGGGTCGCCAAATGATCAAAAAACTATTTGTTTATACAGGTACAGACCATCCACATCAGGCACAACAGCCAAAAGAATTGAAATAAAAATTTTAAAGAGCAAACAATCCATATTTTATGAGCCAGATAAATGCAGTAGGTCGAAGAAAAGCATCTATTTCTCGTGCTTTCTTATCGCATGGTACAGGTAAAATTACCGTCAACGGCAAAGATTACAGGGAATATATTACGGTGCCACACTTATCAGATTTAATTGTAATACCTTTTAAATTAACTGATACTGAAGGTAAATTCGATGTGAAAATCAATGTGAATGGTGGTGGTATTATGGGGCAGTCAGAAGCCATTGCGTTGAGTATTGCTCGTGCTTTGGTAAAAGAAGATGCGGATCACAAACCAGCATTGAAAGCACAAGATTTGATGACCAGAGATGCTCGTGTAGTAGAGCGTAAAAAACCAGGTCTTCGAAAAGCACGTAAGAAAACACAATTTAGTAAACGATAAAATTCAGTATATACTATGCAGGGTCTTCCTTATGATCAAATGTTGGAGGCAGGTGTCCATTTCGGGCATTTGAAGAAAAAATGGAATCCAAAAATGCTTCCTTATATCTTTATGGAGCATAAAGGTATTCACATTATTGACCTAAATAAAACCAACGAAGCTTTGATAACAACAGGTAAAGCTGTTCGTTCTATTGCTCGTTCGGGTAGAAAAATATTGTTTGTTGCCACTAAAAAACAAGCAAAAGATATCGTAGCAGAAGCTGCACGAGGCGTTGGTATGCCTTATGTGACCGAAAGATGGTTGGGAGGTATGCTCACCAACTTTGCGACTATCAAAAAGTCCATTAAAAAAATGCAAGGCATTGAGCGTACGCTTACCGAAAATGCAGATGCATTGACCAAGAAAGAACGTCTTATGTTGGGTCGACAAAAAGACAAATTGGAGCGTGTATTGGGTGGTATTGCCAATTTGAATCGAGTACCAAGTGCTTTGTTCATTGTGGATATCAGTCACGAACACATCGCTTTGGCAGAGGCAGACAAGTTGAACTTGAATACTTTTGCGATAGTTGATACCAATTCTGATCCTACATCTGTTGATTATGCAATTCCTGCTAACGATGATGCCTCTAAATCTGTCAATATCCTTATAAACTATATTGCAGACCAAATTCGTGAAGGTTTATTGGAGCGTGATAAAGAACAAGCTGCTAATCCTTCTAGAAAAAGTAGTAATGATGGCAATCAAGATAGCGGACGTGGCAAAAGACGATCCAGAGGACGCAGAAAGAAAAATAAATAAGTGAGAAGACAGAAGTAGAAAGCGAGAAGCCAAACTTCAATGCTCTCTACTTGGAATTAGTTTTCTATTTTTATCACATATATAAATTAAGACAAACCATGAGTGGTGTTAAAATTACTGCAGCAGAGGTTAATAAATTGCGTAAGCAGACTGGTGCTGGTATGATGGATTGTAAAAAAGCCCTTAAAGAAGCAGAAGGTGATTTTGATGCAGCTATTACGATTCTTCGTAAAAAAGGACAGAAAGTAGCTGCCAAAAGATCTGATCGTGAAGCAACAGAAGGTGTTGCGGTTGCTAAGGTTTCTGACGACGGAACACAAGGCATTTCTTTGGTTTTGAGCTGTGAAACTGATTTTGTAGCTAAGAATGCAGATTTTGTTTCTTTTGCAAATGATATAGCTGATTTGGCATTGGCAAATATGCCTGCTGATAATGCAGAGTTGGCGACATTGCCTTTCAATGGTTCAACCGTTGCCGAAAACCTTATCGACCAAATAGGTAAAATTGGAGAGAAAATCGAAGTTTCTCAATATGAGAAATTAGAAGGCGCTTTGGTTGTACCTTATATCCATGCGGGTAACAAAATTGGTGTTTTGGTAGGATTGAATCAAGAGGGTAATGATGAAATCGTTGCGGCAGGTAAAGATGTAGCTATGCAAGTAGCTGCAATGAAACCTATTGCGGTAGATGAAAATTCTATTGATGAAGCTACCAAGCAGAAAGAAATGGAAATTGGTAGAGAACAGGCTCGTGCTTCAGGACGACCTGAGCATATCTTAGATAGAATTGCGGAGGGTAAACTAAAGAAATTCTATCAAGAAAATACTTTGGTACACCAAAAGTTTGTGAAAGACAACAGCAAATCTGTGAAAGATTACTTGAATTCTGTTTCCAAAGGCTTGAAGGTTGAGAATTTCAAACGATTGTCAATTGGCTAAGGAATGTTGAAAAAATAACTTTATATTTTTCTTATAAAGTGTTGGTTTTGAAGATTCCCATCATTCATAACTCAACATTTATTCATTCAAAATTCCTAATGGAATCTGATAATTAAATTTTAAAAGCGCATTTTCGTATTTCGGAAATGCGCTTTTTTGTTTTAAATCGTTCAAATTACTCAAAACACCCAACCTCCAAGTTCTCCAATTCGACATCTAATATTCCATTTCCAGTCGCCTGTGTTTCAAAGTAACAGCCTTCTTTGGTGAGAAAACCCACCGCATCCAATCCACAAATAATGGAACAGGCTTTTCCTTCTACTACATAAGCTGTTCCGTCTTTGTTGGCGATGTTGATGCTGTATTCAAATCCTCCTTTGTGAAGTTCTCCATTTTGATTTGTTCCGTCCCAACCTGAACGTTCCAATTCTTCGGCTTCCACAATCCCTACTTGATACAAGGTTTGAGAAACTCCTGGCTCTCGGTCTTCTTCCAGTTTTTTGATAACCATATACTGGATTGCTTGAATTTGTTCGTTTATTACAGGCTTGAATTTGTCGTTTTTACCATCGTCGTTGGGCGTAAAAACATTGGGAATATAGACATAAATGGTTTCTCCTTGAATTTCGGCTTCAAATTCAACGGGGTCTGCCCCACAACAACTTTCATATTCCTCTGCCAATTCTAAAATTTGTTCTTGTTCTTCTTCTTCTTTATCAGTAGGTACTATCTCTTTGGCACAAGAACTCATGGTTACAAGGAAGGAGAGATAAAAACACAGCAATGTTGATAAGTTGAATTTATTTTTCATTGTAAAAATTTTTAAAGGTTTAAAAATATTCTGACTTCTGACAGCGAAAGCGATCTCGCTTCTGTCTTCTTATTGAGAAATCACTATTTGGACACTTTGAATCTTTTTGCCCTCGCTGATGACCAATAGGTAATTTCCCTTGTTCAAATGAGTAAGGTCAATGGCATTTGTGGTGTGATTTTGCTGCCACAATACACGACCAGACATATCAAAAACCCTCATGATGGCTTCTGATGTATAGGTAGCATCAATGCTGAATGCTCCAGATGATGGATTGGGAAAAACGACGAAGGAACTCAAATCGTTTTCCTCGGCATTGAGTTGTTCCACCACTTCTTCTTCTTCAACGCCTGTATTCTCCGTAAGTTCGTCAACTAAGTCGGGAGGCAACTCATTGTTCGCTGTTTTTCCTCCCCCTCCTGAAATACATAGTTCTCGTTTTATACGGTTGCCAGCATTGTCGTAGGTGTAGGTAATGCCACAATTGGATTGTGATTGTGCGTTTAATACGCAAGTACTTCCTAATAATAGTAGGATTAGGAAGGTTATTTTGGGGATGTTTTTTGTTTCATGATGTTGTCGTGTTTAAAAATTGTCATAAGCAATGATTTTTTGGCTTTAGAAAATACAGTTTTATTCTCTTTTTAGTGCAAAACATATATTGAGGTATTATAGATCAATCAGTAAGTTCATTATATTTTAAATACTGAATTGAATTTTCAATAATTGCTTTTATTTGAATATAGTTATTTGATACAATATCGAATTCTTCACTAATAATTAATAAATTATTTTTTTCTAAAAATTCTATTATTAACCTTAGTATATCTTCATAAAAACTTGTAAAATCAATTCTAAATGAAACGGATATGACATAATCATTTTCGCATAACACTTCAAAGCAATTTGTTTCAAGATTTCCATAAATAATTAAATCTTTAGTCCATGATTTGCCGAGAGGAAGAAAATTATTGATTTTACTAAAGAAATCAGCCTTTATTGGAAATTGAGTCCAATAAATATCATCTTCAAAAAGGTCAAATTCATTGAACAAAACTTTATGAATAACTCCATCAAATATTTCTTTCGGAATTACAAAAAACTTATACTGCCAGATTGCCATATTTATAATTTTTATTAGCGATTGTAGGGACTTTTGATTTTTACAAATTACTAAATTATTCTTAAGCCTTAATGAATATTTTAGAGATATTATTTATTTCAAAAATTTCCAAAATCCGGGATGCCCTCTACCTTCCATTAGTAAATCTGAAGGAGTTCTATAGCTTGCAAAAGGTAATCGGACTCGTTTTGTAGGAACATTTTCTATTCCTAATTTTTGAGCAATATGATATCTATGATTTCCTCCGACTACATATTTATTACTATTATGCATTACATATTCTATCGGTTCTTTTATTCCCTCAGCTTTAATACTCTTAAATAGTCTTTTTGTTACAGACTTAGAGTTGTTTACATAATGTGTGGGATTTAAACTACTTAATGGTAATGATTGAATTTTATATAAAGGAAATAAAAAATTATCTAATTCATTCAAATTGTTGAAGAAATGCCAGACATCATCTGATTTACTAACACCATATGTTGCCCCCCCTGGTAACATATTATTTCCCGACCTTGATGCAAATAATGTACTACTACTAATATCATCACCGTATTTAGCAATTAAATCTAGCTCAGTAAGTAAGTCGTCACCAGGTCCTGGAGGAGTCGAATAACCACCAGGAATTCTTGCATTTGATGCTGTCCAGCCTATTCCTCCAACAATCCCTCCTATCGCCCCTGAAAATGCTAGTTGTTTCATACTAAAGGGGTCTCCGAAGTACAGCCCATTTCCCACTTGTAAAAATAAATCGCCTATAACTCCTGAAGATATTCCTGTTGAAACAGCATTTAAAAAAGTTGTTCCTCCTGTAAGGGAAGCAACTCCTCCTAAAGCACCTGAAAGAGCACCTATTCCTATTGCAGCAAATAAATCGGCAGGCGAGTTAATTTGTCCTTGAAATGCTTTAACACCTAAATTCATCATAGCACCTATCATGGCACCTATTACTATAGGATGCTCCCCATCTGGATCCGTATATTTTAACGGATTATTAAAGGCATAAGTATAGCGATTGAAGCCTCCTATACCCATATTGTCGTGAATAAAGTTATCAGTGCTCAACATTCTTCCCACCAATGGGTCGTACATTCGTCCATTCATATTGATCAGCCCAAATTCGGGAAGGTGTTCGTGCATCGTATATCCTCGGTAGAGCCATGTAGGAGTCGCAGGGATATTGCTGTAAGTCCATGTATTGGGATTGCGTTTGCGTCCCCAAGCGTCGAAGTTTTGTTCGGCTGTTACAGTACCACTACTGTTCGTAACCGCTAAAATAGAACCCAAATGGTCGGTATAGGTATAATGATAGGTATCGGCATAGTTGATGCGTTCTACTATAGAGACCAAATGTTCACCCGCAGTAATATAATGTAGGTGTCTGGTCGTACTCCCTGTGATGTCTTTTTCGTAATCACCAAAGTAGTAGCGTGTATTGACGGTGCTTCCATTTTGTTTCAACACTGATTTTCTTCTTTGGTCATCAGAACCATAAGTATAAGTTAAATCATAGTTTCCTTCTGATAAAGTTTCTGGTTGCAAAAAGGAATTATAAGTAATGTCTTGGGTAGTAGTAGAAATGTTGTTTTGGCTATTGCTGACATTGGTTACTGCATTGATTTTGCTGCTGCTGTAGGTATAGCTTCCTACATCAGTTTTAGAATTAATGTTGCCATTTGCAGAGTATGTATTGGCAATAGTAGCCAATCCAGTACCAGAGGAAGACAACAAACGTTCGAGATTATCATAGGAAAAGGATTCTGTCTTGTTCTTTATTGCATCATTTCTACTTGTCAAATTGCCATTCGTGTAATTCCAAGTCAAAGATAAATTCTGTACACCAGAGGTAGTGTAGTTCGTAGGTATTCCCCAAACAGGACGAGATATTGTAGTGGTTTTCCCATTGCCCAATGTATAGGAGGTATATTGGTTCAAGCCATTTTTACTGTTGGCGGAAAAGATAGTGACAGTGTTTGCACTATTTGTAATGGTATTTAAATATCCCTTGCTGTTGTAATTGTATTTTAAAGCCAAGCCAGAAGGATAAATAAGAGTTGCTATTTGATTGTAACTATTGTAGAAGTAAAAAGTATTGTGTGCCAGATTGTCAATGGTCTCTTTGAATGAGGAGACACGACCAAAGCTATCGTAATAGAACTCTTCTTTCATTCCACCATAATGTGTGATTTTTTTCAATTTATTGGCAGTATTGGTGCTGCTTATATGGTATTCATAAGTAGTAGTTCCTTCAGGTCGGATATGGTTGATTAACCTACCCAATTTATCATAGGTGCTGGTAGTCGTTTCGTTGTTGGCATTGGTCGTTGAAGTTATTTGACCCAAAGCATCCGTTGTATAATCTGTCGTACCTGCGTTGATGTCTATCAATTTTGTTTGTCGGGCATAAGCATCGTATTCGTTAGACACAAGAACGGTTGAACCTTGTTTTGTCTCTTTTATATTGCCATGACTATAATAAATATAGGTGAGCGTTCCTCCATTATCCGTAGAAGATATTGTTTGTCCACTGGCATCTATAACGGTAGAACTTGATTGTCCAGCAGGGTTCGTTACTGTTGTGGTTAAATTTCCATTACTGTAAGCGTAGGCATAAGAGGTTGTTCCTACGGATGCTTTTTGTTCAGTACTGATTCTATTGTAGATATCGTAGGTATAGGTAGTTCCAATTCCTGTTTCAAGCCCAACAATATAAGGAATTGTTTGAAACTGAACATTTCCTCTGTAATCGTAATTGGTTACTACATTCGTCCAAAGATTAGTACCATAAGATTCCGTTGAACTTTTTTTCTCTCTGTCCAATACATCGTACCACACTTTTGCTTTGGGGCTACCTGGTGTTTCACTCAACATATAATGAATGGTTTTCTCACCAGTATTGATGTCCCAAGAGTAGGTATTAGTAGTTGTGATGTTCTGAGGATTGGTTGAAGTCTTCAATCTTCCAAAAGCATCGTAGGTATAATCTATTTGTGAACCCGATTGCCACTTTTTCATCGTTGGTTTTCCCCAACGAGCATCGTAAGTAGCCACTTTAATTTGACCTAAAGCATCAGTTGAACTGGTTACAAACCTTCCTTTTGAATCGTAGTTTTTTGTTTTTGTGCGAGTTGTCATGCCAGTAGGTGAAACAACAGTACTTGTTTGGTTTCCCAAGTTGTTGTAGCCAAAAGTAAAGCTGACACTTTTGGGCAAGCCATTGAATTCTGTCTTACCAGTTAATTGTCCTATGCTGTTGTAAGTGTAAGTGGTTTGGGTAGAGAAAGCTGGTTGCCCTGATCTTAATATATTTTCAGTTCTTGAAGTTATTTTTGCAGGGACAGGTGTACCATATTGTCCGTAAGTAGATGTAATGGTAATCGTTTCATCTACATCTTCGGTGGTAATAGTTTGGGTTTGTGCATTACCATAATTGTCATAATTGCTGAAATCCGTTTCGACAAATCGGCTTTCAAAAGCTTTATTGTGTACAATATTATTTACCCTATACCAGAATCTTTTACTCCCTTGATTGATAAAACTATTGTTGAAGTTTTTGGAATCAATTAAAGTATTACCAGCGATACGATAGTTACTGATTTTTTTCGGAACAAAGGTATAGTAGGTACTATTGTATTCGTTTTCAATGATGTTTTTGAAGCCAGTAGTGGTATTAGAAGCCGTTATTTTTTTGAATCCTAATAAGCCCTTTCCTTCTTTGTGTAGTTTGGCTTCCTCATATTGATAATCAATGGTAGTAAACCCACCTATGCCATTTTCAGACTTGTATCGAGATACTGTATGTATAGGAAGCTGAACATTGTTTACTGGGTGGTAGCTAACACTTCCTTTGGTATAAAAATTGCTGGTTTGTGTTAAACGTTTGTATTGAAATTCAATATCATAATCTATTCCATTTTTGACTTTCTGCAATAAATGCTCTTGCCCCTCCTTTCTAAAATACAAAATGTCAAATGGGCTATTGTAATGAGTTCGATTGATTAAATCTGCTCGACCGTCACCATTTGAATCGAAGACTACTAATGGTGCAAAGCTCAACAATTTACTAAAGAAGTTTTGTTTATAATAAAAGTCATTTCCTGTTGAATAATAGAGGTCTAATCTAGAGTTATAAGCTGTATTCCCTATAAAATAATCCCATCCGTGGAAAATATCTGTTTTCCCATCTCCATTAAAATCAGAGAGAATTAATTTGTCATCCGAATAACTACCTAGTATATCAGGTTGGTGTTGAAAGGAAAAAGCGGTTTCTACAAATCCTACACCAGTATTTATGGCTTTGTACCAAGTTGCACTGTTATCGTCCGCATCTCTGGTCAACATATCCGTTTTTCCATCTCCATTAAAATCTCCTAGATAAGTTAAATGCCATTCTGTTGGAAAGCCAGCTGAGTATTTTTCTTCTGCTGTCCAATTTGAGCCAACTTTCTTAAAGCTAAATATTTTGGTCGTGTTTCCTTTGGTAAGCATTAGTTCTTGACGACCGTCTCCATCAAATTCTAGTACCGTTCTATCATCTGAATTTACCCATATATCTTCTGCATAACACCAATTATTTATGTTCGTAACTTCTTTATTGTAAATGCTTTTACTTGGAAAGGAAAGAAAAACTTTAAATGCAGTTTTGTTAACTCCAGTTTGGTTACTCAAAATAGTCACATAATCACTTGTGCCATCTCCGTCAAAATCACCAATATAGAAGAATTGCCCATCGCCGTTTTGTGAAGAAAAGTTATTAAAAGTTCCTGAACAAATCTGACCAGTAGAAGGATAGTTATTAATTTTAATAAATGTGATATTACTACCAGACCCTGCACTTTTGTATAGACTAAAATGATCTGCTCTATATCCACCATTTATGTAAGTTACTTGATTTACCATCAAATCGTCTCTTCCGTCGCCTGTCAAATCCGTTGTATAGAAAATTTTATTATCGTATGTATTGTTATCTCTAGCAATTCTTCGAAGCGAGTTCG
>JBMYXW010000032.1:334-11862 GCA_049608825.1 Chitinophagales bacterium | reverse complement strand
CAAATACAAAGTCCCCAAAGTCATCAACAACAATGCGAGGATAATTAAGTCCCATTCGGAAAGTATGGAAAATTTTGCTTCTCAAAATTTTGTATATTTGTAAAGTCATATCAAAAGAAATAGCAAATGAAAAACAACAGCAATACGATTCCGCTAACGGAGGACAATAAGGTTCTTGTTTATATGAGACTCTTGAATCATTTGAGCATTGATGCAAAACTAAAATTGATTGTCAAACTCACCGAAAGTCTAAGCGTAGATTTCAAACAAAAATCTGCTCCAACGACTGAAAAGAAATCTTGGAAAAGCTTGGCTGGCGCATGGAAGGACATGCCTAATGATTTGGAAGACCAAATTCGAGCTTCCCATGTTTCTAAAAGTGAGATTCCAAATTTTGATGCTATATGAAAGGCTATTTGTTAGATACAGATATTGCATTTTTTTTCTCAAAGACAAATTCAGTTTGACAGAAAAAATTGATGCAGTAGGTATAGACAAATGTTTTGTTTCGGCTATCACGATTGGCGAATTGCTGTATGGAGCAGAGTTTAGTAGTGATTACGAAAAGCATGTTCAAGAAGTAGAGTTTTTTGAGGATAATTTTACCGTTGTTCCCATCTATGAGGCACTTAGAGTTTATGCGAAGGAAAAAGCAAGGTTGCGGAGATTGGGTACTTTGATTGCAGACCTCGACCTTATTATTGGTGCTACTGCCGTAACACACGATTTGATTATGGCGACTCGGAACTACAAACATTTTAGCAGAATCAGTGGTATTCAATTGGAAAACTGGACGAAGAAGGAGGATAATGAATTTATTGTTTGATTTGTTTTGATATTTCAAAAAGCCCCATCTACATTCCTTCAATGCAGATAGGGCTTTCTTTTTTGCTCGTTTTGAACAGGAACTCCTAGATAGAAAGGAACTCACTGTACGTATAGTGAGCGTTCCTTTTCATCTACCGTTCTTGTTCAAAACGAGGTTGTTGCACCAAATACAAAGTCCCCAAAGTCATCAACAACAAAGCGAGGATGAGTAAGCCCCATTCAGAGAGGGTGGGGATGGCTGCGGGATTGGAGGTAGGGCATGTATTGTTGATAGAGACTTCAAAATCTAAGTCATTATTAGCTAAAAATGAACCATCTACATTGACAAAAACTCCATCAGGGTAATCTTCTGGATTATTAAGTTTTACTCCAAATACGCTTGTTCCTGTATTTACAAGGGCAAATCGATAAAGTGTGCCTGTTGATACTGTAAAAGGAACTGTTAAATTAAAAATTACTATTTGGTCACCAACCAAGTCATTATTTATAGATAGTGTAGCAACAGCTATAGGAGGAAGTAGGTTATTAACCCCCGGATCTGTGTCTAAATATAATTCGTAATCTCCTGCTTGAGAACCATCGTCAAATCCAACTGAAATAGAGCAGACAACTCCATTTTCACAAGCTAAAAAAGTTTGCCCAACTTGTGACGTTCCTAAACTAAAAAAATCGCCAGTACCTAAATCAGCATTGTGTACGGTGCATTGGGCATTTAAAGATGGAGAAGTAGAAGTCAAAAGGAGGAAGAAAATCAAATAAAAAGAAAGAAACCAATTGAAAGTTAGCTTACTTTGTTGGGCTGTTGGATTGAAGTTGGTTGTTTTGTGGATGTTTTTCATACAAATTGTATTTTTTGAGTGATAAAATAAATTAGTGGGAATATCTCCCTATTATAGCAGTTGCGTTTTTGGGGAAAACATTAACAGTTGGGTTGAGAGGAAATGATATTTTTATTTTTTTAATATGTGTATTGTTCTATTTCGCCTGCTTCTTTTCGTTAAATCTTCTTGTCGTTCAAAGCGAAACTCTGAACAAAAACTTGTAGGCGGAAAAGAATTTTCTGGTATAAAAAAAGGAATTTTTATGACTCGTTTTTTGTTTAGTTTAGAAAGACGGTAATTTCTATTGTTTTTTTCTATTTTTATACTTTAATTTAGGATGGATTTGGCGAAAACAAACAATACAGCAACAATCACTACAAAAATCAAAAAATACCTATTTCTTTCAATAACAGCAATACTCTTGTTGTTTTTGTTGATAGATGCGCTGTTTCCATTCTCTGTAAAAATCGAACACTCCCAAATTGTCACCGACTCCAATGGCAGAATCTTACACGCTTTTTTGACTTCGGACGACAAATGGCGCATGAAAACAGAACTGGGCGAAATCACCCCCGAACTGCAAGAAGCCATAGTATTCAAAGAAGACAAGTGGTTTTACTATCATTTGGGCATAAACCCATTGGCAATTGCCAGAGCAGCATTTAATAATATTGTTAGAGGCAAGCGAACTTCGGGCGCATCCACCATCACCATGCAGGTAGCTCGCCTTTTGCAGCCCAAACGCCGAACCTACTTCAACAAAATCTTGGAAATGTGGCGGGCAGTACAATTGGAGTGGCATTTCTCCAAAAAAGAAATTCTACAACTCTATCTTAATTTAGTGCCTTATGGCGGCAATATTGAAGGAGTCAAATCGGCAGCCGTATTGTATTTCGACAAAGCACCCAATCACCTAAGCATTGCCGAAATCACCACCCTTTCCATTATCCCCAATCGCCCTACTTCATTGCTCTTAGGCAAAAACAACGCAAGAGTCAAAGCAGCAAGAAATGAGTGGTTGCAGCGTTTTCAGGCTTCAAAAGTATTTGATTCACAGGCTATTGAAGATGCACTAACCGAACCCTTAAACGCCAAACGTCTGGCATCGCCCCGAATCGCTCCACACCTTGCAGCTCGCATGAAATACGAGCATCCCAATCAAGCCATCATCAAAACCACACTGCAATACAATCAACAATTGAAGGTCGAAAAATTGGTGTCGGATTATATCAAGCGCATTTACCACCAACGCATCACCAATGCCGCTGTTTTGGTTTTGAACAACCGCACCAATCAAGTCGAAGCCTACATTGGTTCGGCAGATTTCTTCAATTCCGAAGCATCGGGGCAAGTCGACGGTGTGCGCTCCAATCGTTCGCCAGGCAGCACATTGAAGCCCTTTTTGTATGGATTGGCTTTTGACAAAGGGCTGCTCACCTCCAAGTACAAAATCAGTGATGTACCGACCAATTTCACGGGTTATTCACCCATCAATTACAGCGGAGAATACGAAGGTTTGGTGACGATAGAATATGCACTGGCAAATTCGCTCAATGTGCCTGCCGTCAAGGTTTTGGATGAAATAGGCGTGGATTATTTTCTGAACAAACTGTCCGATGCTGGTTTTCAATACATCAAACGAAACCGCAAAAAATTAGGCTTGTCAGTGGCCTTAGGAGGTTGTGGTGTGCGATTGGATGAATTGACGGCTTTGTATGCAGCTTTCGCCAATGATGGAAATATTCGAGAACCGCAATACATCCTTGAAGACACAACACAGGTTAATGTTCCCATTCTATCAGAATCGGGGACTTTCATCATCACCGAAATCCTCACAGAATTGACCCGTCCAGATTTACCCAAGAACATCGAAAGCAGTATGAACTTGCCCAAAATAGCTTGGAAAACAGGAACTTCTTATGGTCGAAAAGATGCTTGGAGTGTGGGCTACAATGGCAATTATACCATTGGAGTTTGGTGTGGCAATTTTTCGGGAGAAGGCGTGCCAGATCTTTCGGGTGCAACGGTAGCGACTCCTCTACTCTTCAATATCTTCAATTCGATTGACTATCAATCTCAAAAAGCTTGGTTTCAGCCTCCAAAAGAATTGGATTTTCGTTGGGTCTGTTCCGAAAGCGGATTGCCGCCTAATGAACATTGCAGCGATCAAGTGATGGATGAGTACCTGCCTTTGGTCTCCAACAACATGAAGTGTCAACATTACCAAGAAGTCCGCTTGAATCCCGATGAAAGCCATGCCTATTGTACCTCATGCGCTCCTACTTTGGGCTTCAAAAAGAAAATATTCCCCAATTATCCGTCCGAAATCATCGCCTACTACGAAAAGGAAAATATTCCCTACGACAAAATTCCTCCACACAATCCCCAATGTGAAAGGGTATTTTCGGATGTGGCGGCTGCGCCCAAAATCACTTCACCCGTCAATGGCTTAGAATACCTCATTGACCCACTCGACAATACCCAATTGATGCTTTCCTGCAATGCGCCTTCGAGTACCGAAAAGGTGCATTGGTACATCAACGACCGGTTTTTTCAGTCGGCTACTTCAACAGAGAATTTGTTTTTTGAGCCAAAAGAGGGGAAAAACAAAATTACTTGTGTCGACGACAAGGGGCGCAAAGAATATATTTGGGTGGAGGTGAAGAGTCTTTAGACAAATTTTTGAAACCTTCTTTCTCAAAAAAAGCAAATGAAGGAAGAAAAACCTTAAAAGTGAATTGTTAATGAAGCGTTAATGATTTGTTAATAGAGGTGTAAAATTTGGCAAAAAAATGAAATGGGTAATACATTGCAGAAAAATACTGTAAATCACATTTTTAAAATCAATGACCATGAAAAACATATTTTACATCTTCTTGTCCATCTGCTTTATTTCCCTTCAATTGAATGCACAAAATATTCCCTATCCGATAGAAACGATGCCAGATACTTTAGATTTGGGAATTTATGAAACGGTTACAGAACAAATAGTTGCTCCTTCTTGGGCTTTTGTTCGTCTGGAAGCTGTTCCTGCCCAATTTGAAATAGTCTCTCAAATAGTAACAATTAAAGAAGGATATTCGGGATACAAAAACCCTGTTTACAAAACGATTGAAGAACAAATACTCACCAAAGAAGCCTACAAAGAATTAACCATTGTTCCACAAACGTATAAAATCGTTCAAGAAAAAGTAATATTGCGACCCGCTCGAACGGTTTTTGTAAAACGTAAAAATAAGAGAGGAGGCTTCGTAAACGATTGTTACAATAAGAAGTATGACGGCGTAGATACCTGTAATTGGCAGCCAGTTGCCTTGCCTCCTAAATATACTACGATTCCCAGACAGGGCTTGAAAACACCTGCAAAAACAACAGAAAAAGACATTGCAGCAATTTATCAAACAATTCAAAAACAAGTCATTGATTGGGAAATAACTCAAAAACAAGCTGTTGGAGAAAAACGAATTGAAATAGAACCGGAATACCAAACAATTACTAAGGAAATATTGGTAAATCCTGCTTATGCTAACGAGATTGATATTCCTGGTGAATATTGGACTTCTACAACCAGAAAACTGGTAAAAAAAAGGCGGTTTATGGAGAATGGAACGGTTATTAATGTGACTCCAAGTCCTCAAAGACGAGCAGCAACTCCTCATCAAAACGGTAAATGGATAAAAGCCAATTCAGCAGATGCCAACGCCTTATCCCAAAATCCAGAAGATGCAAAAGTATGGTTATGGATGCCAAATGACCAAGGACTCCACGAACCCCAAGAACCAAATAGGGGAGAACAGTACGACCAAATTACAGAAAACAATTTTGGCAAAACCACCGAAAAACCCCTTTCTACTTTCAGTATTGATGTCGACAAAGCCTCTTACAGCAATATTCGACGCTTCATCAATAGTGGACAATTACCGCCCAAAGATGCAGTTCGCATTGAAGAAATGGTGAATTATTTTGACTACGACTATCCACAACCCAAAGACAAGCACCCGTTTTCTATCAATACCGAAATGGGCAAAGCTCCGTGGAATACCGACAATTATTTGTTACACATTGGATTGCAGGGAAAAGAAGTCTCATTGGAAAATATTCCTGCCAACAATTTGGTGTTTTTGTTGGATGTGTCGGGTTCGATGAGTTCTGCAAATAAACTGCCCCTATTGAAGGAATCCCTCAAAATGTTGGCTCGTCAAATGCGTCCACAAGACAAGACTTCAATTGTTGTGTATGCAGGAGCAGCAGGTTTGGTTTTGCCGCCCACAGCGGGCATAGACAAAATGCAAATTTTTGATGCTTTGGACAGATTGAATGCAGGTGGCTCGACCGCAGGTGGCGCAGGAATTGAATTGGCCTACAAAATTGCCCAAGAACAATTCATACAAGACGGCAACAATCGGGTGATTTTGGCAACGGATGGCGACTTCAATGTGGGCATTTCCTCCGATGAAGCATTGGTTAAACTCATTGAAGCCAAACGAGAAACAGGTGTTTACCTCACCGTTTTGGGCTTTGGAACAGGTAATTACCACGATTCTAAAATGGAAAAATTGGCGGACAAAGGCAATGGGAATTATGCTTATATTGACAACATCATGGAGGCCAAAAAAGTCTTGTACAACGAACTGAGCGGCACGCTTTACACGATTGCGAAAGATGTGAAAATCCAAGTCGAATTCAACCCTGCAAAAGTGGCTTCCTATCGCTTGATTGGCTACGAAAACCGATTGTTAGCAGCCCAAGACTTCAATGACGACACCAAAGATGCGGGCGAAATCGGAGCAGGGCATACCGTGACAGCTTTGTACGAAATCGTGCCATTGAAGGGAAAACCTAAAAAGAAAGATTTGAAGCTGAATCTTAACCTCTACAAGGAAGCCGAGCGAAAACCCACTAATTTTAAACAAAGCGAATGGGTAAACATTCATTTCCGCTACAAACCTCCAACTTGGGATAGCAGCAAATTATTGACCCACTCCGTAACAAGCAGTCAAATCGCCCAAGTTTCCGATAATTTCACCTTTTCGGCAGCCGTTGCTGCTTTGGGGATGTTGTTGCGAGATTCGGAACACAAAGGAAAGGCTTCTTTTGGAATGGTACAAAAATTGAGCAGAAAGTCGAAGAGCGTGGACAAAGAAGGGTATCGGAAGGCGTTTTTGGAGATGGTGGAAAAGGTTGGAAGGATTAAAAATTGAAAATTTGGTTGATAATGAATCCATTCATTGGCCTAAGGTTGGACAGGAATCGGGTACCTTGAAGGTATCCGATTCCTAACGCTTGGAAGTATTTCATAATTTTGATTGATTACGATATAAACAACGGTAGTCTTTAAGACTACCGTTGTTTCATTGTTTCACAAAGCTTCAAAAACTACTATTTTGTATTAATCTGATACTCTGTTATTAATTTTTATGGTTCATCGAAGATTTTAGTGGAGATGACACCAGGGAATACCAAGTAATCACCGAGTTCTCGGGACAGGTCGGCATTCTGTGGTGGCAATCACTAAAATCTTCCAAGAACCAAATTTATCTTGTCAAAGAACCCTTTCAGTTAGTGTTGAAGCTCCCTAACAAATAGGTTAAAAGAACATCCATTACATTTAAAAATATTAAATTTGATAATTGTTTTACATTATTGTGACATTTATTTGGCGATTTAAAAAAGAATGGTTATTTTTGTTGAACTTTCACTGCAATAAATAAGAATGGTATTCAAAACCCAAGTACCTATCATCAAGCTTATTAGCAGTAAAAAGAACAGTTCTTAGAAATTTTTAAATTCACATACACCACACCTCCCCCTCAAAGCAAACTTGCTTTTTTATTAAGCCCTTCCATTTATTATACAATAACAATTTTCTCTTTCTCAGAAGCTAAAACTTTTGGAACAGCTCTGCCCAATTTGAATTGTAGTCAATTCAAAGTCAGACCGTTGTTTTTAGATTTTTTGCTAAGAGAAAGACCTATCGCTATTTTAATTATCCCCATCCACTATTTTTTAACCTTTAGTAAATCTATTGCTCATGCAACAAAAGCAACTTATCAAATGGCTACTCACGATCACTATTTTCCTATGTAGCCTCAACTTCGCCTCTGCCGTCACAACGACTTGGCAAGGAACAGTTGACTCCGACTGGACAAATGCCGCTAACTGGAACAATGGCGTTCCGACAGCCGCAGATGATGCAAGAATTATCCCCAGCCCAAACGACCCCGAAATCAATGGCACCAACGAAAAAGCATTGAGTTTGGTCGTTAGAGATGGTGCCGTATTGACGATTACAGGAACGGGTAAACTAACCGTAGAATTATCTACTGCAAACGGTGTTGTCATTAGAGATGGTGGTGAAATCGTAGTGGATGATGGAAAACTGATTGTAAAAAATGCGACCAACAATGGTATCAGAATTGCAGACGCTGCATTGACTGTTAATGCAGCAGGTCAAGTGAAAAGTAATGACGCTGGCGCAAATGGTATTCTCGTAGCAGATGATGGAACAGTCGTCAATGATGGAGATGTGCAAGTCAACAATGCAGGTGCAAATGGCATCCGCAATATAATCAACAACGTAGCGGTGGGTGTAATTGATTACAGCGGTACAGGAACATGGAAAATTGATGTGACCAGTAACAATGGTATTCTCAACTTCGTTACACAAACTCCAAATGGAGAAATCAACTTTCAACACGATGGAACATTGAAGATAATAGAAGCAGGTGCAAATGGCATCTTCAACCATTTTGAGAATGGCGGTGGTGAAATCAACTTTACCTCCAATGGAGAATTGACCATTAAGTCTCCTGCCGATTTCACCAATGGTTCAGGTATTCTAAACAGAACCGAGGCGAATAATGGAGGAAATATTAATTTTGAAAACAACGCTCCAATTACTATCGCTTTAGGCCCTAATAGTAATCACGGCATACTCAATGACAACTTTAACTCAGGTGGTGGTATAAGAGTTGATTTTGATGCAAATGCCGATATTACGATAAAAGACGTAGGAGGAAATGGTATTTACAACTTTGTGGATGGAGCAGGTGGTCCTGCTAACTCCAATGCTATTCGGTTTATCTTCTCCGGTTTGTTGAAAATCAAAGATGTAGGAGCTAATGGAATGCTTAATAACATTGCAAATGTTGGACAACGCCGAATTTTTATAAGAGGAGAAGACGATAGCAATCTTGAAATTATCGATGCTGGTGCTAGAGGGATGCTAAATGAAGCATTTAACGCAAATGGTGGTGTAGGACAAGGACATGTTAGTATTGGCCTAAATGGAACAAGTTTGATTAAAAACCCATCTGGTAGGGGTCTTGAAAATTATGCTCAACAGGGTGGAAAAGTATGGGTGAGAAATCAAGGTGTCCTGACCATCAATGGTGGTACGGTAGGTCTTTTCAATCAAACCTCCAATGGAAATGTCGAGATTATCAATCGGAATGATGCAGAATGGTATGTTAAAAATACTTCTGGAAATTCGATTAGAAGTCTTGGAAATGGAGGGGCAACCCGACGAGTTAGAAATGCAGGTTGTGCCTATATGGAGGTTGATAATAAAATCCATACTGACAATTTCTTGTTTCTTAATCAAGGTATCCTAAAAACTACCTTCAATGGAAACAATACGACAACTGGAGGAGGGTTTCCTGGGGACTTTAGAAACAATGGTGTGATAAGTGACCCAGATGGCGTTTTCACTGCCAATCCAAATGGAACAACAGGCAGCGGAACTGTTCAAACCGACATGCCAAATATTGCAGTAGAAATTACCAGCATGGGCAGTTTTATGTTCTGTGCAGGTAGTTCAGTAGATTTGGCAGCAGGAGACTTCAAAATTCTCCCCAATACTTATATGTGGTCGACTACCGAAACAACTCAAAGCATTGAAGTAACTGCAGGCGGAATTTACACGGTCACAGTTACGGACGACAATGGATGCACAGGTACAGGCACAACAAGCGTAACTGAAAAACCTGTACCTATGCCAACTATTACAGGTACTTTTGAATACTGTGCAGGTGGCAGCACTGTTATTGATGCAGGAATGTATGCACCAACTCCCAATACTTATGCTTGGTCAGATGGGGCAACAACTCAAACTCTTGAAGTGAGTAGCCCTGGTATTTACACCGTTACAGTCACCAATAACGATGATTGTACAGGCACTGCAACCGTTGATATTACCGAAAATGCATTACCTATTCCTGTATTTACCAATGGTACTTTGAACGACAATACCTTGGTATGTTCAGAAGAAATGGGTGTTACTTACCGACTTCGAAATGAAGACCCTGACAATAAAGGAACCTACAATGGCGGTTTTCCAAAATACGATGATTATCAATGGGCTGTCAACAACGGCACAATCGTAGGCGGTGGCGGAGCTACTAACCGAAAAGCAGATGTAGATTGGACTGTTGGTCCAGATATGGGAGGCGTTTATGTCACAGTAACAGACGACAATGGTTGTGTGGCTTCTACAAGTGTAGCCGTCACTATTTCTGCGCCTGTGATGCCAACCGTTACAGGTACTTTTGAATACTGTGCAGGTAGCAGTACCATTATTGACGCAGGAATGTATGCGCCAACTCCAAATACTTATGTTTGGTCAAGTGGTGCAACAACTCAAACCCTTGAAGTGAGTAGCCCTGGTATTTACACCGTTACTGTCACGAATGACGATGATTGTTCAGGAACTGCAACGGTTGATATTACCGAAAATGCATTGCCTGTTCCTCTTTTCAACAACAATACACTCAACAATAATCTTTTGGTTTGTTCTGAAGCAACAGATGTGGAGTACAAACTTAGAAGAGAAGTTTTGGGTTCTGGTGGTGTATATGGAGTAAACAACGGAGGTACAAAATATGCAGATTACCAATGGGCAGTTGATAATGGTATTGTTTCGGGTGCTGGTGGAGCGACTCAAAGAAGAGTGAAAGCAGATTGGCCAGTTGGTCCAGATATGGGAGCTGTTTTGGTGACTGTAACAGACGACAATGGTTGTGTGGCTTCTACAAGTGTAGCCGTTACAGTTCGTGCGCCTCTTATGCCTACGATTACAGGCGATTTCGAAATTTGCCCTGCCAATCCAGCCTTCTTAGATGCAGGAGCGTATGAGTTTGAACCAAATACCTATATGTGGTCTTCTTCCGAAACCACTCAAACGATTTCTACAAGTGTGGAGGGAATTTATACTGTGACTGTCACCGACCTATTGGGTTGTACAGGAACAGCTACTGCTGAAACAACTGATATTTGTGTACCATTCGTCACGGGCTTGGCTCACAATGGAGGTACAATGTGTCCTGGCGACGATGTAGTTGCAACAGTTGTAGATTCTCAAACATCTGCTTTTGGTCACGATTATACATTGACCTATGTATTGTTCCATACCAACAATTTAGATGTCACTACTTTCTACGACAGCAATGATACAGGTGTGTTCGCAGCACCTCCTGCTGGTGATTACAAAATCTGTGCATACAACGAATTGACCGACTGCCAACCAGACCCATCCCCAAATACTTCTGATGTGAATAGTTTGGACGATGTAGGAACAACTACAGATGGTTGTTATGCTTTTGAGTGTAGCAATTTTACAGTCCCCGAACCATTTGAATTTGATTTTGCCAATGCCGAATTGAATACAAACGTTGCTCCTAATGGCATGAATGTTTATACAATAGATATTTGTGGTGGAACACCTCCTTACAGTCTTGAATTCAGTTCAAGCCCTAATAATATTTTCGCATCCGTTATACAAATGTTTGCGGGAGTTAATTGTAGAACCATTCGAGTTCAGTATGGTGACGGTGCTGAGTGGAGTTTGACGGTTGAAGATAGTAGAGATTGTAGTGATGGAAA
>JBMYXW010000032.1:0-324 GCA_049608825.1 Chitinophagales bacterium | reverse complement strand
ACTCAGTTGTGACTTATCAAGATGTTCCAACGCCTGTTCTTCCATTGACCGAAGGAGGTGATGATTCGGAAGAAACGGACGGTGATTCTGTTGAGGAAGGTGACGATACTGTGGATGATGATAATCCAAGAGGTCGAGGACGGGGTAGAAGAGGCAAAACAGCCCAAATTGAAACAGGTATTCTTTCTTTGAATATTGCACCAAACCCATTTGCAGACTTTACTACGGTTCATTTTGTAACAAATGTTGATGAAAATGCAAGCGTAGATGTTTATGGAATGAACGGACAGCATGTTGCCAACTTGTTTGAAGGACAGACAACTG
>JBMYXW010000031.1:0-12174 GCA_049608825.1 Chitinophagales bacterium | reverse complement strand
CATTGACAAAAGCAGCCTTGAAGGCCGAAGGACATCCTTTCTTCAAAGAAAGTGTATTGCACCATACTTAGGTAAATTCAAGTTCAAAATTCAAATTCAAACTCAATAAGCTTTTGAAAATATAGTTAAACCTTATTGAGTTCGATTTGTTGTAAGCACTTCAATAAGCAGAAAATAAAAGCTTGTTGATTATATATCAGTCGCATCTGTGTTATCAACAAATCTGTGATAAAAAAACGATTAACTATTTATATTATGTCTGCAACAGTTTTAGGTATTATTACAATAGTTCTGGTGCTTATCATTCTCTTTCAAATATCAAAAGCAAATGATTCTATTGCTGTTTTGAAGGATGAAGAAAAAGCAATGGAAAGCTCCAATAGCATACATGCTTTTTTATTTATGGCATTCTTAGTGGTAGGATTGGTAGGTTCTTTTTATTCAGCATATTGGTTCAAAGAAGCGTATCTTCCCTTTCCATCCTCCATACATGGTGAATGGTTGAGAAGTATGTTTCAGTGGACTTTGGTAGTGACAGTTCCTGTATTTGTGATTACACACATTGCATTGTTCTACTTTGCTTTCAAATACAAAAAGGATAAGAATAGAAAATCTTACTATTATTCACACAATAACAAGTTAGAGATAATTTGGACAGTTATTCCTGCAGTTGTGATGATTTTGTTGGTATATGAAGGTATCACAAGCTGGCTTAAAATCACTGGACCTGCTCCTACAGAAGCAATTGTAGTAGAGGCTACAGCCCAGCAGTTTATGTGGACAATAAGATATTCTGGAGACGACAATGAATTGGGTGTGAAAAACATTCGATTGATTGGAGACGATAACTCCGTAGGTCAAGATTGGACAGATGCTGCAAACAAAGATGATTTTATCGCAGATGAAATTCACCTTCCTATTGGAAAGCCTGTTGTGTTTAAGTTGAATGCTTTGGATGTTCTTCACAGTTTCTACTTGCCACACTTTAGAGTGAAGATGGACTGTGTGCCAGGTATTCCAACACAATTTTGGTTTACTCCAACTAAAACAACCGCAGAAATGCGGGCAACATTTGGTCCTGACTTCAACTATGAATTGGCTTGTGCCGAACTTTGTGGAAGTGCTCATTACAATATGCGAAAAGTGGTTGTTGTAGAGACACAAGAAGAATATGATGCATGGTTCAAAGAACAACAGCCTATTTACAAGCAGTTGGGTTTGGACAAAGTAGAAGGAAAATCGAATAACAACATGGCAGAAGAAGACGTGCCTGTTGAAGAAGGGCAAGAAAAAGATATTTCGAGCCTTTAGAATTGAAATTTAAAATTTTTATTTAATAATAATATTTGAGAATATTTTTTCTCAAAGAATATAAATAAGGAGTCTCTTATGGCTGTTACCGATATAAAACTTCATCACGAAATCGTTGTGCATGGTCATGATGATCATCACGAGGAGCATCATCATAAGGAAACTTTTATTTCAAAATACATCTTTAGCCAAGATCATAAGATGATTGCCAAGCAATTTCTTATTACAGGTATCTTTTGGGCTTTTATGGGTGTATTGATGTCGGTATTATTCCGCATACAATTGGCTTGGCCTGGTGAGACTTTCCCATTTATGGAAACCTTGTTGGGTAAATGGGCTGAAGGAGGAATTTTGACTCCATCGGGATACTATTCACTTGTAACGATACACGGAACGGTGATGGTATTTTTTGTATTGACAGCTGGATTAAGCGGTACTTTTAGTAATCTTTTGATTCCACTTCAATGTGGAGCAAGAGATATGGCTTCTCCATTCTTGAACATGCTTTCCTTTTGGTTCTTTTTTACCGCAGGAATAGTCATGTTTATTTCCTTGTTTATCGAAACAGGCCCTTTTGGAGGCGGTTGGACAGCGTATCCTCCATTGAGTGCATTGCCACAAGCTGACCCAGGGTCAGGAGCAGGGATGACTTACTGGATTTTGAGTATGACTTTCTTTATTATTTCATCTCTTTTAGGAGGGTTGAACTATATTACCACTGTATTGAATATGCGAACTAAGGGTATGACGATGATGCGTTTGCCTTTGACAATTTGGGCTTTCTTCTTTACTGCAATCTTGGGAGTTTTATCCTTTCCAGTATTGTTATCCTCTATGATTCTATTGTTGTTTGATCGAGGAATGGGAACGAGCTTTTACTTGTCTGATATTTATATAGCAGGAGCACCATTGACAAATGTAGCAGGTGAAGTATTGCAGGGTGGTAGTCCGATTTTGTACCAGCATTTATTCTGGTTTTTAGGACACCCAGAGGTATATATCATTATTCTACCTGCAATGGGAATGGTTTCCGAGATTTTGGCAACCAACTCTAAGAAGCCAATTTTTGGCTACAAAGCGATGGTTCTTTCTATCTTGGCGATTACCGTTTTGGCATTCTTGGTATGGGCGCATCACATGTTTATCTCAGGTTTGAATCCATTTGTCGCATCTATATTTGTACTGTTCACCTTATTGATTGCAGTACCTTCTGCAATTAAGGTCTTCAACTGGATTGGTACGATTTGGCGAGGGAATATTAATTTTACGCCAGCCATGTTGTTTGCGATTGGATTTGTATCCTTGTTTATTTCAGGTGGTTTGACAGGAATTTTCTTGGGTAACTCTGCATTGGATATTACCTTACATGATACGTATTTTGTAACGGCTCACTTCCATATTGTGATGGGATTAGCAGGAGGATTTGGATTACTGGCGGGTGTTTATCACTGGTTTCCCAAACTCTTCAATGGTCGTATGATGAACAATACTTTAGGTTACCTTCACTTTTGGATTACATTTGTAGGAAGTTACTGTATTTTTTGGCCAATGCACTATCAAGGAATGACAGGTGTGCCACGTCGTTATTACAGCTTAGAATACTTCCAAACATTTGATGTATATGGTGATTTGAAAGTGTTCATTACTGTAGCTGCAATCATTGTTTTCTTTGCTCAGTTCTTGTTCGTTATCAACTTTTTTTACAGTGCTGTAAAAGGACAGAAAATGAGAAGTTTAAATCCTTGGGGAGCTACAACTTTGGAATGGACTACTCCAAAAGAACCTGGTCATGGAAACTGGGTTGGACCTATTCCTCATGTTCACCGATGGGCTTATGACTATGGAAAAGATGGTCACGAGTTTATACCTCAAACTATTTCGGATGATCAAATGAGAGCGCAAGGCTTGAAGGTGACGGATTCAGAGCATTGATGAATGGTTGAATTGTTATATGGCTGAATTGCTATACTGTTGAATTGTTTATTTGCAATATTCAGTAATGTAGCCATTGAGCAATACAACAATAAAACAATATAATTAAAAATGATAACGAGTTTAAAGGCTACTTATAGCCAATCCACAGCTTTTCTAAAATCTAAAATAAGCGATTATTCGATTTTGGTAAAAGTGCGCTTAAACTTAACGGTTGTTTTTTCTGCAATCATTGGTTACTTGTTGGCTGTCGGAGGAAACTTTTTGTTCATTGACTTATTTTTCTTGGGTTTAGCAGGTTTTCTCGTAACAGGTTCTGCAAATGCCATCAATCAAATCATAGAAAAAGACTATGACCGATTGATGAAACGCACCAAAAACCGACCTCTTGCAGCCAATCGAATGAGCATTGTTGAAGCATTATTGGTTTCAGGTGTATTCGGAATTGCAGGTTTATTGATATTGGGGTTTTTGTTTAATACAACAGCAGCATTGATTGGAGCAATTTCATTGTTCAGTTATGCCTTTGTTTACACCCCAATGAAACGAATTTCTCCGTTTGCCGTATTTGTAGGAGCAATTCCTGGCGCATTGCCACCTGTTATTGGATGGGTAGCCGCTACTTCTTTGTGGTCCTATGAAGCATCGGTTTTGTTCAGCATACAGTTTTTGTGGCAATTTCCACACTTTTGGGCAATCGGATGGTTAGGGGCTGAAGAATACGAGAAAGCAGGGTACAAATTATCACCAAACTCGGCAGGTAAAAACAAATATACCGCCGTACAAATAATTGTGTATATCGTGACCTTAATAGTAGTTTCGCTTGCACCTTATGCGATTGGATTAATCAGCATGATATCGGTAGTTACTGCATTATTATTAGGAGGAATGTTCTTATATTATGGATACAATCTCTACAGGGAATGTGACGATAAGGCAGCTTTGAAGCTGATGTTTGCATCCATTGTATATTTACCAGGTTTGCAGACCGTCATGGTTTTAGATAGGTTGTTCTTCTTGTGAATGAGGTAAAAAAATTAGAAATTTAAAAAAAAGAAAAACGATGTAAAACTCTTGAATTTGCATTTGTTTTTTGAATTTGTATTTGAAAATGTCAACAATATCTGTGAAAAAAAGAACGCCTAGCATACATCCCAAGAAATTTGGGCTTTGGTTGGGACTTGGTAGCATTGTCATGATGTTTGCAGGTTTGACAAGTGCTTTTATCGTTCGACAAGCACAAGGTAATTGGACTGCTTACAAACTACCCGATTTGTTTTGGATAAGTACAGTAGTGATTATATTGAGCAGTTTTACTTTGATAATGGGCGAAAGAGCTAAAAAACAAGGCAATTCATCCCTCTATAGAAGAATGGTTGGATTGACCTTTTTACTTGGAATTGGATTTGCTGTGCTGCAATATTATGGATGGTTGGCATTGGCAAGTTATGGCATTATTTTACAAGGAAACGATCCTTCGGGAGCTTTTTTATATGTGATTTCGGGAATTCACGTAGTACACGTTTTAGCAGGATTGTTGTTTTTGGCAATCTTCTATTTCAAGACCTTCAAAAAAGTAGATGCTGCAGAGCAGCTTATTGAAGACATGAAACCTGAAAAAAACTTGGGAATCGAATTACTCTCAACTTATTGGCACTTTGTAGGTGTTTTGTGGTTGTATTTGTTTTTCTTTTTTCAGTATTATCAATAATTAGGAAGACAGATTAGAGAAGTGAGGAGTCAGACTTAGAAATTTAAAGGAGAACTGACTTTTTCTGAAAAAATAAAGTATAATTTTTAATAAAAAATAGCCTCATGGCAGCAGAAACATTAACTACAGCACACGATTCTCACGCAATAGTTGAGGATGGCTCTAATTGGGAAGGAGGGAAGTCGCCTTTCAATGTGAGCTATGGTAAGTTGATGATGTGGTACTTTTTGGTATCAGATGCATTCACCTTTTCAGCCTTGTTGATTTCTTACGGAACGCTTCGATTCAGTAGCCCTGAATGGGCAGATCCAAATGAAGTATTCAATGCATTCCCTTTCTTAGAAGGTGTAGATGCGCCATTAGGATTTGTGAGTGTGATGACTTTCATCTTGATTTTGAGCAGTGTATTTGTAGTACGTGCAGTACAAGAAGGGCATCGAATGAACAAAGAAGGAGTCTTGAAATGGATGTTTTGGGGGATTATTGGTGGGATAGCTTTCTTAGGATGTCAGGCTTGGGAATGGACACATATGATTCATGGAGGAACTACTTTGTGGTGGAATCCTTATGGACCTCAATCGTTTGGAATGTTGTTTTTCTTGATTACAGGCTTTCATGGTTTTCACGTATTTAGTGGAATCGTATTGAACATTATTATCTGGATACAAGCTTATCAAGGAGTTTTCCATAGAAGAGGACACTACGAAATGGTAGAGAAGGTCGGTTTGTATTGGCACTTTGTAGATTTGGTTTGGGTATTTGTATTCTTAGCTTTCTACTTACTGTAAGTACCTGTACAGTTTTAGTTTTGAATAGTGTAAATTATTTTGTTAAGCTACTTTGATAAAATTAACGATTAAATAAAAAATAATTCTTAATAATATGGGACATCATGTTACCGAAGAAGAATATAATAGCCAAGTAAGTGCGGTTTGGAAGGCTACTCGTATGTTGACCTACATTACGATTATTGAAGTAGTAGCAGCATTAGGGTGGTTGTACTATGTAGATCCAAGTACTTCAAAATATTTCTTGAATGGATTTTTCATTGCAGCGAGTTTGCTGAAAGCATTCTTCATTGTAGGAGAGTTTATGCACGTTAAATATGAATTTAGAGCATTGACCTTAACGATTCTTACACCTGCCATATTCCTAATCTGGTTTATCATTGCGTTTTTGTGGGAAGGTGGAGCTTGGAAAGATAACCGAGAAAGATGGGATGTACAAATCGAACAACCTTGGAAAGATCCTGCGAAAATTGAAAAATATACAGGAGGACACGGGCATCATGGAGATGATGATGGTCATGATTATGGAGACAAAGACCATCACTAATGAATAAATATAAAAGCCTTCTGCTTTTTTCAAAAAGTCCGAGACAATAAATCAAAAATCAAACTTTGTCTATCGTAACTCAAAAATCTATCAGTCATAAACAAGTATAGTGAGATATTGTACTCACACTTTAGGTAGATTTAAGATGTATGATTACATGATTTATGAGTTAAGATTTTCAGAACAAAACGCTATCATTTCGGTTGTATCTACGCCAATGATAGCGTTTTGTATTTTCAGAAAACAACTACTGATTCCATGAATAAAACGGTTCTTGCTTATGTTATAGCAGTTATCATTCCTCTCGGATTCTTTTTTTTCTTTGACAGCCAAGAAATGCCTGCCAAGAAACGATTGAAGCGATTCGTTCCACTATCTGCTGATACACAGCAGCCCAACAAAGTATTGGTGAATGATACAATGTGGCATACGATTCCCGATTTTTCTTTTACCACTCAAACAGGAGATACCTTTACTTCAAAAGATATAGAGGACAAGGTGTTGATTGTTGGGTTCTTTGCAGGTCACGATGCTGCAAGGTTGGCTGCAATGAATGAGTATTATAAGATGCTGCAAGAGGAGTTTCAAGAAGATAAGGAAGTATTGTTATTGGCGCATACTGCGATTCCTTCAATAGATACGCTTAGGAGACTTCAACAATTGGTACAACAGTACAAAATAGACGATGAAAGGTGGTTTTTGTTGGGAGGAAAACAAGAAAGTGTAAATCGACAAATAAAAGAAGCTTACCACCTGTCTCTACCTACCTTACCCGATTCAAGCAACATAGAAACTTTGACTTATCCTTCAAAATATGTAGTCGTAAGTAGAAAAGGAATTATCAGAGGTTATTATGATTTGGAGAGCCTGCAAGATGTAAAGTTCTTGATGTCAGACATTCGTTGGCTGCAATTGGAGTATCCTACTAAGCAAAAACGGGAAATCGAATGGAAGTTGAAGGATAAAGAGAGTGGGGATTAGTGAAAGATAAAACTCAACACAATTATCAACTCAAACACCTAAACACACCATAAAATGAATGAATCAAAATTTTTCTCCAATGAACAGGTATGGGCAAAAATAATTGTTGCCATTTCTATTGCAGTACCTGTCTTAATCACCATTATATTCTACATTTCTCCTCCAAATATCAGCACTTCTTTTGATTTAAAAGTATTGCCCAAATTTCACGCATTTTTGAATGGTTCGGTGGCAATTTTGCTATTGATGAGTTGGTATTTTATCAAGAACA
Organism: Chitinophagales bacterium; assembly: GCA_049608825.1. Classification (GTDB taxonomy): domain Bacteria; phylum Bacteroidota; class Bacteroidia; order Chitinophagales; family UBA2359; genus JAUHXA01. Next base: position 4,633 of record JBMYXW010000031.1, on the reverse strand, counting down.
AACGCATCAAAGCACACAAAACAGCCAATATTGCAGCCTTGATATGTTCCGCTACTTTTTTGGTTTCTTATGTTACCTATCATACTTTGACCGAGTCAACAAAATATGGTGGTGAAGGATTTTTGAAATACATCTATTATTTCATCTTACTGACTCACATCGTATTATCCGCCATTATCTTGCCGATTGTACTATTCACATTTTTACGAGCCTTTACAGGCAAATTTGAAGCCCATCGAAAAATCGCCCGATGGACAATGCCGATTTGGTTATACGTTTCCATTACAGGAGTTTTGGTATATTTGATGATTTCGCCTTATTACTAGCCCTTGATTTCGTCAAGAAGGTATAATTCTGTATTTTGTTGTGAGAATTGAATACAAAATTTATTTCACAACCAAAATATTCTAAAATGAACAGACCAAATTTTTTATGTGCTGAAAATGGTAAACTCATTCTTCGATTGGTACTTGGCTTATTGATGCTTCTACATGGAATCGACAAAATTACAGGTGGCGTGAGTGGACTTGCAGGGCTATTATCCAGCAAAGGAATTCCAAGTTTTATCGTTTATGGAATTTACATAGGTGAAGTTGTAGCACCTTTACTGATGATTGTAGGCTATCGAGCGAGGTTGGGAGGATTGATTGTAGCTTTCACCATGTTAGCTGCAGTTTTATTGGCTCATTCGGTTGATGTTCTGACTTTGAACGAGCATGGAGGCTGGGGAATAGAATTGCAGGGTTTGTACTTATTTGGAGGATTGGCAGTTGCTTGTTTGGGAGCAGGAAAATATGCAGTATCATCTTCTAATCAGTGGGATTAGAAAAATAGTAGTTTGGGCTTTAGCCCGAATAAGTTAAAAAAACTACACACAGTAAGGGCAAATACAAAACGTATTTGCCCTTTTGAATTTTTATAGGAAGCCTAAACGATAAATTCACTCTATCAATCCTATAAGATTTTTCAATTCATTGTCGCCCAAAAAATAGTTATATTTGCGATGAAAGCAATAAATTTAATAACCAACTTCAAACGATACAATTATGGCAGTATTCGATTTAGATATGATCAAGGCAGTATATGACCAATTGCCTGGAAAAATTGAGAAAGTGCGTGCAAAACTCAATCGCCCATTGACTTTGAGCGAAAAAATTCTTTATACCCACCTTTGGGAAGACCTTCCAGAAGAACCTTATAAAAGAGCAAAGGCGTATGTAAATTTTGCGCCCGACCGTGTGGCAATGCAAGATGCTACGGCTCAAATGGCTTTGCTTCAATTTATGATGGCAGGTAAACCAAAAGTAGCCGTTCCTTCAACAGTTCATTGCGATCACTTGATTCAGGCCAAAAGTGGTGCGGATGCCGATTTAGTAGCTGCAATTGATGTGAACAAAGAAGTATATGACTTTCTTTCTGCTGTATCAGACAAATATGGTTTGGGATTTTGGAAACCAGGGGCAGGAATCATTCACCAAGTAGTATTGGAGAACTATGCTTTTCCTGGTGGAATGATGATTGGTACAGATTCTCACACACCGAATGCAGGTGGTTTGGGAATGGTAGCGATTGGAGTTGGTGGAGCAGATGCAGTTGATGTAATGGCCGGAATGCCTTGGGAACTGTTGATGCCCAAATTGATTGGGGTGAAATTGACAGGTAAACTCAATGGTTGGGCTTCTGCCAAAGATGTGATTTTGAAGGTAGCAGGCATATTGACCGTAAAAGGCGGAACAGGTGCGATTGTAGAATATTTTGGCCCTGGCGCAAGAAATATTTCTTGTACAGGTAAAGGAACTATCTGCAATATGGGAGCGGAGATTGGAGCAACGACTTCAATTTTTGAATATGGTGAAGCGATGGATAGGTATTTGCGTTCTACAGACCGTAACGATTTGGCGGACTTGGCAAATACAGTTGTAGAACATTTGCAGACAGATGAAGAAGTCGAAGCGAATCCAGCAGAGTACTACGATCAATTGATTGAAATTAACCTTTCTACTTTAGAGCCTCACGTCAATGGGCCTTTTACACCAGATTTGGCTTGGCCGATTTCCAAATTAGCAGAAGCGATTGACGAGAATGGTTATCCTGAAAAATTGGAAGTAGGTTTGATTGGAAGTTGTACCAACTCTTCTTATGAGGATTTGGATCGTGCGGCAAGTATTGCACAGCAAGCAATTGACAAAAAATTGGTTGCCAAAGCGGAATTTACCATCACGCCAGGTTCGGAGCAAGTACGTTTCACCGTAGAACGAGATGGTCAGTTGGACAAACTCGAAAAAATGGGTGGAGTTGTATTGGCAAATGCTTGTGGTCCTTGTATCGGACAGTGGGCAAGACATACCAAAGACCCGAACAAAAAGAATTCCATCATCACTTCCTTCAATAGAAACTTTGCGAAGAGAAACGATGGAAACCCTTTAACGCATTCTTTTGTGGCTTCTCCAGAGTTGGTGACTGCAATGGTTTTGGGTGGTAGCATGAAATTCAATCCATTGACGGATACCATCAAAAATGCGGATGGTGAAGATGTATTGCTCGACCCTCCAAGTGGCGATGAGTTGCCAGCGAAAGGTTTTGATGTAAAAGACAGAGGTTACCAAGCACCTGCCGAAGATGGCAGCAAAATTGAAGTGAAGGTAAATCCTGATTCTAAGCGAATTGAGTTGTTGACTCCTTTTGCACCTTGGGAAGGAACAGATTTGAAAGGACTTCAAATATTGATTAAAGCCAAAGGAAAATGTACAACGGATCACATCTCAATGGCGGGGCCTTGGTTGCGTTTCCGTGGTCATTTAGACAACATTTCCAACAACCTGTACACAGGAGCTATCAACTACTTCAATGAATTAACCAACAAAGTTTACAACACTTTGAAAGGTGAGTTTATGGGCGTACCTGATTCTGGAAGAGTTTACAAAGCGGCTGGTATCGGTACAGTGATTTTTGGAGAAGAAAACTTAGGAGAAGGTTCTTCTCGTGAACATGCTGCAATGGAGCCTCGTCACCTAAGCGCAAGGGCAGTGATTGTAAAATCTTTTGCACGTATCCACGAAACCAACTTGAAAAAACAAGGTATGTTGGGCTTGACCTTTGTGAATCCTGCTGACTATGACTTGGTTCGCCAAGACGATAGTGTAGATATTTTGGGTTTGACCGAGTTTACACCAGGCAAAAATCTAACCGTTGTCTTGAACCACAAAGACGGTACAAGTGATAGTTTTGAAGTGTCTCATACTTATAATGAGGTACAAATCGGTTGGTTTAGAGCAGGTTCTGCTTTGAATAAGATTCGTGAAGAAGGAGGGTTGGCGTAATTACTTCTATAGAAAACAAAAGTTTTAAAAACTTTTGTTTTCTTACTTCAATTGATTTTCTATAAAAGAGCTTTCTTCAATTATTGGGGGAAGCTCTTTTTATTTCTGAAAAGAACGGTTGTACTAACAGGGGGTGTCACAAGTGAAGAGACCGACTTGAAGGTGGATTGGCAGGATTATGATTCTTTTAAGGATATTTTTAGAACTGCTCCTTCTGAGGATGGAGATTTTCTGAATTCTTTGGATTTTGGGCTTAATCTTGGAGCAATGTATTATGTAGGAGCGGGATTTGTCGTGGATTTGAGGGTAAGTCAAGGCTTTGCAGACACAACAAACAATCACTACGACAACAGTATTTACCCTTCTCAGGACTTTACTTTTGAAAGCCGAGAAGATACGGACAGAAATTTGAGTATTCAGTTTGGAGTGGGTTATTTCTTCTAAACACAATTTTTGATACTTTGAAATTTGAGTAAAAAAGAGCTTTCTTCAATAATTGGAGGAAGCTCTTTTTTGTTTTGAAGTAGAGGTTTTATGAACCATTCAGAAGAAATCTACGTTTTATAAAAACGAGTTGAACAATAAATTTTTATCGAAATGCACAATAAATCAACAGCTTACAAACACATAAACCTTCAAAAAAAGGGGCAAGCCTATATTGAAGGTACAAAAACCAAAGTGAGCGAACTTATTGTAGAAAAACTGGCTTATGGTTGGGATGCTGAAACCTTATCGTTGCAGCACGGTTATTTGACCTTAGGACAAATTTATTCTGCATTGGCGTTTTATTATGACCATCAAAAAGAAATGGATGCACTGATTAAAGCAGAGTTGAGTGTTTTTGATAAAAAGGTAAGAAATATAAAACCCACTTCTTTCTTGAATAAATTAAAAACTTCAAAAACATGGTACATACAGTAGAACATATTTTGGGGAATCAATTGTTAAATCAAATCAATAAATTTGATTCACTCTCTGCAAAAAAAGCTGATGAAAATAATATCGATTTTCAAGTTTATCTGGGACTATTAGATGTTTTTATTGATGGAATTGAAGATAGTTTGCTGGATTTGAAACAAGAAGAGGCTAAAAAGCTCATTCCTTTTGTGATGAAAAAACAAAGATACCTCAAGAAAAATATTGAAGTTTAGGATACGTTTATTGCTCGGTTCTTCAACGCAAACTCTCGCCTCTTCAACAGCTTCTGACAGAGTCTTCCGCAGTTCCGGGTTGCTGGCCATAATATTGCCTGAACACAGTGAAATTCCGCATTTCGCCAGGCCATTACAAACATATTCACCCATGTTTTTAAA